>NZ_JBALOQ010000051.1:0-43480 GCF_036962705.1 Bacillus sp. JJ1562 | reverse complement strand
GAGTAGGACGTCGCTAGGCTTTTATATTATTATTATCGCGGGGTGGAGCAGTCTGGTAGCTCGTCGGGCTCATAACCCGAAGGTCGTAGGTTCAAATCCTGCCCCCGCAACCAAATGGTCCCGTGGTGTAGCGGTTAACATGCCTGCCTGTCACGCAGGAGATCGCCGGTTCGATCCCGGTCGGGACCGCCATATTTTACAAACGCACGAAACTTCAGGTTTCGTTTTTTTTTGGAAAAGGAAAATTTGGGTTTACCACAACAATTATGGGACAGTCATGTGCAAACTATACGCATGGCAAAAATGTATATTTATTATTATCGCGGGGTGGAGCAGTCTGGTAGCTCGTCGGGCTCATAACCCGAAGGTCGTAGGTTCAAATCCTGCCCCCGCAACCAAATGGTCCCGTGGTGTAGCGGTTAACATGCCTGCCTGTCACGCAGGAGATCGCCGGTTCGATCCCGGTCGGGACCGCCATATTTTACAAACACACGAAACTTCAGGTTTCGTATTTTTATTTTGAAAAAAAGAATAAGATTTGGGTCTACCACAACATTTATTGTTGTGGTTCTTTCTAATTATGGGAATAATATTCAAAGCCAAGTTTTTTTATATAAAGGGAAACGTAAATGAAAAAAGGATTAACAGAAATTGTTTCATTAATCATATGAAGGGGAAAAGAAGCGTGGAACCATATCAAAGAGCATTTCATAGGGGTTCTGAAGTGTAAAATATGTGAAGAACCTCTCCTAAATGCTCTTCATCGTGGTTATGAAGAGGAAAAGAGGCGAAGAACCTTGCCCAAATACCCTTCATCATGGTCATGAAGGGGAAAAAAGTGAAAAATCCCATTAATAAACCTTTCATTCTGGATTATGGTTATGAAGGACCGAACGCAACCAACTCCACTAGGAAAAGTCCTTCAAGACCTAAACGAAAGCAGAATCCCCTCCAAAAGGTCCTCATCGCACTTATGAAGACCCGAACGAAAGCAGAATCACTTCGAAAAGGACCTCATCGCACTTATGAAGACCCAAACGAAAGCGGGATTCCTCCCAAAAGTTCCTCATCGTGCTTATGAAGACCTAAACGAAAGCAAAATCACCTCGAAAAGGTCCTCATCATGCATATGAAGACCTAAACGAAAGCAGAATCACTTCCAAAAAGTCCTCATCGTCCCGGTGAAGGAACGAACACAGCGAGCACCTCGTCAAAAAGTCCTTCATCAAAATTTTGAATGCAAAAGCGAACAAGTGGCTCCTTCTTGTACAAAAATTCATCAATTTAATATCTTTTTTTGCTGATTTTGTTGAAATACGGTAAACTTATAATATTGTATAAAGGTCCTTAGGCGTTGTCCTAAGGCTTTTTTTCACTACTTCGATTACTATTTTCTTTTTTGACATATTAGGAGTGACATTAGATGGCTTTGCAGGATGAATTTCACTTTATTGATCAAATCAAACCTAAGCATATTTCTCAATCTGGTTTAATTGCAGGGATTGGTGATGATGCTGCACTTTTTCGTCCGACCCCAAATATGGAACAAATCATCTGTATGGATACAATGGTGGAGGGGATTCATTTCAATTCTCACACAATGGATCCTTATCAAATTGGATATAAGGCTTTAGCTGTTAATATTAGTGATATTGCGGCAATGGGTGGAATCCCTACATATTATTTGGTGTCTATTGCTATTCCGAAGGATTGGAATGAAGCGGATTTGTTATCGATTTATGAAGGTATGGCAATGCTAGCAGATAAGTACGGGATGGATTTAATTGGTGGCGACACTGTGTCGATTTCTGAATCCTTGGTTATAACCGTTACGGTTCTTGGTGAGGTTGAGAAAGGAAAGCATTTTTTACGAAGCCATGCAAAGCCAGGAGATATTGTTTTTGTGACTGGGACGGTTGGAGACTCAGCAGCTGGGTTGAATGTATTATTACATAGTGGAAAAAAACATTCGTTTACTGAGTTAGAGGAACCCCTTATAAGAAAACATCAATATCCGACACCGAGAGTAGAGATTGGGAGACTTTTATCTACTTTTGGAAGGGTCTCTTTAAATGATATTAGTGATGGTTTAGCCAGTGAAGCCAATGAGATAGCAAAAGCAAGCGGTGTTACTTTACTTATAGATGATGCTAAAATCCCATTCAGCGATGCTATTTTAGCACAGTTTAAAGACCATGCTCTAGAGTTTGCATTATACGGTGGGGAGGACTTTGAACTAGTTGGGACGATGGCTGCTTCAGATTGGGATATACTACAGAAAAAAGCAAAAGAACATGGTTATGTCCTTTCAAAAATTGGGACTGTTTCGGAAGGCGGTCCAGCTGTATTTTTAAACCGAGACGGGGAACTACAAAAGCTTGAAATGAAGGGGTATAATCATTTTACTAAATAAGGTGGATTGTATGGAAAAATATGAGTTTATATCGAATACACCCGAAGCAACGGAGAATTTTTCTTATCGACTGGCTGAAAGGCTTAGATCAGGCGATGTGATAACTCTTGAAGGTGATTTAGGGGCAGGAAAAACAACTTTTACAAAAGGGCTGGCAAAAGGACTTGGTATTACTAGAACGGTGAATAGCCCGACATTTACGATAATCAAGGAATACCATGGGCGAATTCCTTTATACCATATGGATGTATATCGTTTGGAGCATAGTAGTGATGAGGATCTTGGATTTGATGAGTATTTTGAGGGTGATGGAGTGACTGTCGTTGAGTGGGCCCATCTTATCGAAGACCGGCTACCAAAGGATCGGTTCACAATCAGAATCGAACACCAAGGAGATACAAAGCGTAAGATTACGGTGATGCCAATTGGGGAAAGGTATCAACATTTATGTGAGGAGTTATTTGGCGAATGAAGGTTTTAGCAATAGATACATCCAATTATGTATTAGGGATCGCGATTGTTGATGAGGAGAAAGTGATTGGAGAGGTCATTACAAATCTACCAAAGAACCATTCTGTCCGTGTGATGCCAGCCATTGAACAGGTAATGAAGGAATGCGGCATAAAGCCTAATGAGCTTGAAAAAATTGTAGTGGCTATGGGCCCTGGTTCATATACAGGGGTAAGAATTGGAGTCACGATTGCGAAAACATTAGCATGGTCATTACAAATTCCGTTGGTAGGAGTATCGAGTCTAGAAGTGGTAGCAGCCAATGGCAGGTATTTTAATGGCTTTATTTCTCCATTATTTGATGCAAGAAGAGGCCAAGTATATACAGGTCTTTATCAATATGAAGGAAGGACCCTGACTTGTGTGGAAGAAGATAAAATTATTTTATTATCGGATTGGCTTGAGGAGCTTAAAAAGAAAGAAACACCGGTACTTTTTATTGGGAATGATTTAGTTATCCACAAGGAACAGATAGAAACAGATTTTGATCAACTTGCATATGTTGCACCATACACAGATTGGAATCCGAGACCAAGTGAGTTAGCAGAATTAGGGTTGAAGAAAGAGCCAGTGGATGTTCATTCATTTGTGCCAAATTATATTCGTTTGGCAGAGGCAGAAGCGAACTGGTTAGGGAAGAGGCAGGGGTAAGAATGGAAGATATCATCAATCAACAGATTTTGTTTCGTTTCATGACGTTAGACGATATTGATGGTGTAGTGAAGGTTGAAACGTCGGCATTTACTGTTCCGTGGAAGAGAGAAGCATTTTATAATGAGTTAGTTCATAATCAGTTTGCCAAGTATATTGTGATGACTGATAACGGCGAAGTGATTGGGTATTGTGGGATGTGGCTTATTTTAGATGAATGCCATATTACCAATATCGCGGTGCTTCCAGAATATAGAGGAAAAAAGCTAGGGGAAGCTTTGTTGATGCAGGCGAAGCTATTAGCGATGCAGCATCAAGCAGCAACGATGACGCTTGAGGTTAGAGTAACGAATCTTGTTGCACAAAACCTCTATAAAAAACTAGGCTTTAAGCCTGGCGGAATCAGAAAAAATTACTATACAGACAATAATGAAGATGCGCTAGTAATGTGGGTGAATTTACATGAGTGATAACCAAATAATTATGGGAATTGAAACAAGCTGTGATGAAACGGCTGTTTCGATTGTGCGAAATGGACGGGAAATTTTATCAAATGTTGTTGCATCACAAATAGAAAGTCATAAACGCTTCGGTGGGGTTGTTCCGGAAATTGCATCAAGGCATCATGTTGAAGCCATCACACTTGTAATTGAAGAGGCAATGAAGCAGGCTGATGTTAATTTCTCAGATATTGATGGTATTGCAGTAACGGAAGGACCTGGTTTAGTAGGTGCTTTATTAATTGGGGTCAATGCAGCAAAAGCGGTGGCATTTGCCCACGACATTCCCCTTTTAGGAGTTCACCATATTGCAGGTCATATTTATGCAAATCGATTAGTTGAGGAGCTGGAGTTTCCGTTATTAGCGTTAGTTGTGTCTGGAGGCCATACTGAGCTTGTTTATATGGAAGAGCATGCATCCTTTAAGGTCATCGGGGAAACGAGGGATGATGCTGCTGGCGAGGCATACGACAAGGTGGCTAGAACACTTAGTCTCCCATATCCAGGCGGCCCTCATATTGATCGACTTGCCCATGAAGGAACAGCGACGATTGATTTACCAAGAGCATGGCTAGAAGAGGACTCTTACGATTTTAGTTTTAGTGGGTTAAAATCAGCTGTCATTAATACTCTCCACAATGCGGAGCAGCGTGGAGAAACGATTGATCCAAAGAATCTAGCAGCAAGCTTTCAGGAAAGTGTTATTGATGTTTTAGTAACAAAAACTGTGAAGGCAGCAAAAGAGTATCAAGTAAAACAAGTTCTTTTAGCTGGGGGAGTTGCAGCAAATAAAGGATTGCGGGCAGCTTTGGAGGAAGCATTTTCGGAAATGCCAGAAGTGAAGCTCATTATTCCGCCACTTTCACTTTGTACAGACAATGCTGCGATGATTGCGGCAGTTGGAAGTGTCTTGTACGAAAAAGGGAAACGTTCATCCTATGCGTTAAACGCCAATCCCGGCCTAGATATCGAGATTTAACTTAGATTGAATCCATCATATGCGAAATAAAGAGAAGTCCCAAGTGAAAAACCTACACTTGGGACTTTTTTGCATTTCGATAACTATTAACTTCGACAGCACACACTCCAATTACTCTAAAATACCAAATGACTTCTTAAAAATCATGTATAATACTATTTAGTTATATAAAAAGATAGGAAATGGTGCTTTTGCCACTTGAAAATATTAATAGAAGGTGATTGCTTGACCCAATCCATTAAAAACGAAAAAGGGGTTACCTTAATAGAATTAATTAGTTCAATTGCTATTTTAACCATCATATTGCTTAGCTTCATGTCATTTTTCATCATGTCAGCTAAATATAATGGAGTCTCCTCTGACAAAATGAACGCAACAAATATTGCCAGAGAAGTACAAGAAGAATTCAAAGTAAATGAAGAAAAAAATCTGGCGCTAAAAAATTTGATCAATTATTCCAGAACTTCTTCAGTTACGTCCATTCCTAAATCCAGTTATCCAAACCTTAATTTAACTCAGGATATTCAAATAAACAACGATATTTTGACCCTTATTTTTACAAAACAAAACTTTACCATTAAAGTCAATGTGGATACAAGCAGTGATGAAAATATAGATATATCCTTATCAAAAATAAATGTTCAAGTTATAAATGGGACAAACGTATTATCCGAAACTTTTACCTACTTTGAGAACTAAAAGGAGGATTAGTAGATGATGAAACACCTCCGAAACAATGGCGGAATTACACTTATTGAACTACTTGCAACAATGGCGCTTTTTTCAATTGTTAGCATACTAATCTATGGTGTTTTAATAAATGGGATGAACTACTCCGAAAAATCAAGGGATAATGTTTCAAGACAGCAAGAAATGAATATCCTTGTCACTACTATTACGAAAGCCCATGAAACTTATGCAATGTATGATATTGTCGTTGATCAGAGTCCAGATGCAAATAGAATTCAACTCATAGGAAAAGATGTATCCGGAACTGTTGTTAATACTGTGGAAATATCAAATGAAAACTTTGTTTATTCATTGGTCAATTCTCAAGGATCTGCTGAAGTCCCTTTTTCGACTACAACAACTGTTAATTCATCTCAACCTTTATACATAAAAATTATCATAAAAGATAAAAAGCATCCAAGCCAAACGTCCGAGATTAAAACCATTATTTCCAGACTGTAAGGAGGGATATTATGCGGAACTTAAAAAATGAGCAAGGAATGTCCCTTGTAGTTGTTTTATTAATACTTACTGTGATTTCCGTATTAGGTTTGGCAGTAATGGGTGCTTCAATTAATAACATGAAGCAAATTAGTAAGACTGAATCCAACATAAAAACAACAGACATTGCTGAAATGGGAGTCGTATACTATGAAACTCAATTAAAGTCATTTCTAAATGAGCAATTATATGATCAAGCAAAGCAAAAAGAAATCATTAATCGCTACTTTACGAATGCAGCATCAAAAGCTGTATTAATCGAAAAGTTTAATAATCAATTTCCTATTGAATTAAATAATTTGTATAAGAATGATAACTCTCTTTTTACTCACACTGGGGATGGATTTCTTCCAGAAAAGACGGTGGATGCAGATAGTTCATTTAAAATTAAAATTAACCCGAATGGGATCATGAAAACGACTTGCTCCCCCCAAACACCTGCCAATTCACAATGTTACAGTATTACTTTTGATAGTTATGGGTATTATGGGGAAAATCTTGAAAAAGTATTGAGTGCAACATTTGATTTTTCATATTTTATCAACTCAAACAGCATAGAAATAACAGCCGGTGCTCCTACCCCTGTACCAATATATGAAGACATTATTAATTCCATACAAAGTAAAAATTTACGATCATGTACAACTGCTGATTTTAATAAAAATAAAACCACGGTAGATTGCAGTTCAAATTTGGATCCTACGAAAATTCCAGATACGAATGGAATCTCTAATTCTTCTATTGTTTTTAATAAAGGAGTGAATCTTGACCACTTGTCGCATGCAGTTTCACATTCTAAACTAATTATCCATAGTTTAGACGTAAATAACCCGACTAGAATCGGCAAGTTTAATCCTAATGGATTTATTAATTCATCAATTGTGATTATCGGTAATGCCAAACTATATGATCAAATTATGAAACCTGTGAACTCAAGTATTTATATTACGGGGGATGCAGATTTAACGGGTTTCATATTAAAAAATGCTGATTCCCTCACTAAAGTATGTGTAAAGGGAACAATAACACCAGCTAGCATGAGAAATATTCCAGGAGTTTATTCAAATGAATACAATTCTACAACATATCAGGATAAGTGTATGAGGAAATCAGAGACAGTCGGAAATAATTCACTTACAGTAAAAGGTGAAATTATTAGTCCTAGCATAGATGAAAAATCCTATGTCACTTATTAGTCATAAAACAAAAATGCAAAAAAGTAGTCCATAAGGGCTATTTTTTTGTTGATAAATAATCCACAGACTCAATAAATTTGTGGAAAACTAATAAAAAGTACTGAAATAACTAATGTGAATTTGTGGACACTATTTGTGGATAACTCTGTTGATAAATGTTGATAATGTGGATAAGTTAGTGTATAACTCGAAAAAATGTGGAAAATGCTACAAATAATCCCCATCTAAACTTGTTTTTAGATGGGGATAACTTGTTTTGTGGATAAGCGGAAAAGGTCTAACCACTTATTTCGTGGAGGGATTCCCATTCTTCCATTAGGGCTTCTAGCTTAGCTGATATTTTCTCATTTTCTTCATTAATACGTTGAACTTCTTCATGGTTTTGGTAGACTTCAGGGTCGCACAGAAGCTGTTCATTTTCTTCGGTTTTTTCCTCAAGAGAGGATATCTCAAGTTCAATTTCTTCAATTCTACGTTTTCGTTGGCGTTCTTGCTTCTTTAATTCCTTTTCTTGTTCATAGGATGTTTTTACTTGGACCACTTCTCGTTTATCAGTCTTTTTCTCCTGTGATTCAAGTCTAGCCAATTCTTCCATTTCGAATTTTTTCTCAAGGTAGTAGTCATAATCACCAAGGTATTCTGTCAGTCCAGCTGGGGATAACTCAAATACTTTCGTTGCGATACGGTTAATAAAGTATCGGTCATGGGATACAAAAAGGATTGTCCCAGGGTAATCAATTAAAGCATTTTCAAGTACTTCCTTACTATCAAGGTCTAAGTGGTTCGTTGGCTCGTCAAGAATGAGGAAGTTCGATTTCTCCATCATAAGCTTTGCAAGAGCAAGCCTCGCTTTTTCTCCACCACTTAAGGTTGAGACGATTTTTAACACATCATCCCCTGAAAATAGGAAGTTCCCAAGAACAGTGCGGATTTCTTTTTCAGGTTTAAGCGAATATTCATCCCATAATTCATTTAACACTCTTTTATTCGAGGTGAGGTTTGCTTGTTGTTGGTCATAGTAGCCAATCGTGACATGAGAACCGAAACGAATTGTTCCATCCACATGGTCAAGCTTATCGATAATTGCTTTTAATAGGGTTGACTTCCCAATCCCATTTGGGCCCACTAATGCAATACTGTCTTCACGATAAATATTAAAATTGATATTTTTGATAATTGGTTTTTCTTTTACATAGGAAACGGAGATGTCTTTTGCGCTCAGTACATCATTTCCACTTTGTCTTTCAATTTCAAAACGGAAGGAAGCTGATTTTTCATCACCTAATGGCCTGTCCATCAGCTCCATTCGGTCAAGCTGTTTTCGTCTACTTTGAGCACGTTTCGTTGTTGAAGCTCTGACTAAGTTTTTCGCGATGAAGTCTTTTAGTTTTTCAACTTCTTCCTGTTGTTTTTCGTACTTTTTCAAATCAAGCTCATAGTTTTCTGCCTTTAATTTTAAATAGTTGCTGTAGTTCCCAACAAATTTGGAGCTAGTGTGTCTTGAAATCTCATAGACCTGATTGACGACTTTGTCTAGGAAGTATCGGTCATGTGAAACAATTAAGAGTGCACCAGGATAGCCCTGGAGATATTGTTCAAGCCAAGTAAGCGTGCTAATATCGAGGTGGTTTGTCGGCTCGTCCAGAATCAATAAATCAGGCTTTGTTAGTAATAGTTTACAAAGGGCAAGGCGTGTCTTTTGACCACCGCTTAGGCTAGATATTTTGGTTTCGTAGAATTCTTCTGTAAAATTAAAGCCATGTAGAAGGGAGCGAATATCGGCTTCATATTGATAGCCACCTTTTTCCTTAAAATCGACCTGAAGCTGGTCGTATTCTTCGAGCAGTTTTTGATAATCAGCGGTATTTTCAAAAACAGAAGGGTCTCCCATTTTTACTTCAAGGTTTCTTAAGTCTTTTTCAAGCTTTTGTAATGGTGCGAAGACGGTCAGCATTTCTTGCCAAATGGTAAGATTTGATTCAAGTCCCGTGTCCTGTGCGAGGTAATCGATTGTGACGCTTTTTGGCTTAATGATTTCACCGCCATCATGGGACATCTGACCTGCAATAATTTTTAATAGGGTTGATTTTCCGGCACCATTTCGGCCAACTATGGCAATTCGGTCACGCGTTTGTACTTCTAGTTTTATATTCGATAAAATAAGATCAGCAGCAAAATACTTTTTGAGCTGATTTACTTGTAGTAAAATCATTGTTTCTCACCTCTTGTTTCTAACAACAGTGTATCTTATATTATCTAAATAGAGCAACTGCAATGATAATGTTCACAGATGTTTAAAAGACAGATGTGGTAAAATAGTGTATAGTTTATGGGAGGGTTCGATATATGACATCATTTACCCATTTTAATGAGCAGGGTCGAGCGAAAATGGTCGATATTACAGAGAAATCTGATACTGTTCGTACAGCGATTGCAAAATCGAGTATTAATGTGAATAAATTGATTTATGAGCAAATAATAAATAATGAAGTTAGCAAGGGGGATGTTCTTGCTGTTTCTCAGGTTGCAGGTATTATGGCAGCTAAAAAGACATCAGAGCTAATCCCGATGTGCCATCCGTTGGCATTGAAGGGCGTCGATATTCGTTTTAGTTGGACGACCCAAGATGAATATATTTTGCATATTACCGTATCGGTTAAAACAAAGGGTAGTACCGGTGTCGAGATGGAAGCCCTTACGGCTGCATCTGTTTGTGCGCTAACTGTATATGATATGTGTAAAGCGGTTGATAAAGGCATGGTGATTGGGCCAACCTATTTAGCCGAAAAAACAGGTGGAAAGAACGGAGATTTTAAAAGGCAAGTAGCGGGGGAATAGACATGAATCTTGAACAATCAAAAATACCACAAGCAACTGCCAAAAGGCTGCCACTTTATTATCGGTTTTTGAAAAACTTGCATGCCTCGGGAAAGCAGAGGGTATCATCTGCAGAACTGAGTGATGCAGTAAAGGTTGATTCAGCCACGATTAGGCGCGATTTTTCCTATTTTGGTGCATTAGGAAAAAAAGGGTATGGATATAATGTCAATTATTTATTATCCTTTTTTAGTAAGACCCTTGATCAGGATGAGTTGACGAAGGTTACGTTAATCGGTGTTGGTAACTTAGGTACTGCATTTTTACATTATAATTTTTCAAAAAATAATAATACAAAAATTGAGCTTGCGTTTGATGTGGATTATAATAAAGTAGGAAGTAGTATAGGTGGAGTAAAGGTGTGCCATTTAGATGATCTTGAAAAAGAATTGCCTGATGATGTCACGGTTGCTATTTTAACAGTGCCGGTTGGCGCAGCACAGTCGATTACTGATCGCCTTGTGAATAAAGGAATCAAAGGTATCCTTAATTTTACACCAGCTAGAATCAATGTGCCTGAACATATTCGAGTCCATCATATTGATCTGGCTGTTGAATTACAAGCACTAGTTTACTTTTTAAAGCATTATTCAATTGAAGAATAGAAATACATTTTAAAATTATTGGGAGGTGCACACAGTGGGAAATCTTGGATTTGGTAGTATCCTATTGATTGTATTTGCTGCATTATTAATCTTTGGACCTAAGAAGTTACCTCAATTAGGAAAAGCTGCAGGTAATACATTGCGTGAATTCAAAAACGCAACAAAAGGCTTAGCAGATGATGACGATGATGATGTTAAAAAGAACGAAACTAATGATGTGAAGTAACGATAGGATGGGTCATATGAACGAAAGAGAAATGTCCGTCTATGATCATATTGGTGAGTTACGAAAACGACTGATTTATATAGTCGTTTTCTTCTTCATTGTTGCATTAGGAAGCTTTTTTCTTGCCGAACCGCTAATTCTTTATTTGCAAAATGCCAAGGAAGCCAAAGAGCTGACAATGAATGCTTTCCGTATGACAGATCCAATTAAAATTTACATGCAATTTGCCTTTATTATTGCACTTGTTATTTCTTCTCCTTTTTTACTGTACCAGCTTTGGGCATTCATTAGTCCAGGCTTGTATGAGAAGGAAAGAAAGGTAACTCTAAGTTATATTCCGCTTTCAGTAGGATTGTTTTTAGTAGGGGTGTCGTTTTCCTATTTTATTTTATTCCCATTTGTTGTGAATTTTATGACGCGGTTAGCGGATCGCCTTGATATTAATCAGGTAATCGGGATTAATGAGTATTTTCAATTCTTGTTGCAGCTGACTTTACCGTTTGGCTTTTTATTTCAGCTGCCGGTTGTTGTAATGTTCCTAACAAGACTCGGAATCGTCACACCGATGTTCTTATCGAAAATACGAAAATATGCATATTTTGTGCTTCTAGTAATTGGAGGTTTAATCACACCTCCTGAGATAATCTCTCATTTAATGGTCACCGTGCCGTTATTCGGATTATATGAAATCAGTATTCTCGTATCAAGAAGTGCCTACAGGAAGGTGCTTAAAGCGGAAATGATGGCAGCAAATTCGAATTCGATGGAATAAAGAAAAGTGCAGAGAATAGAAAAAATAACCTCCGTTCAGAGGTTATTTTTTTGCGTTTGTGACTTTTTTTATTTTAAAGTGTAGGGCAAACATTCGGATTGCCACACCAAAGTCGAAGGTTGCGACAAGTGCTAGAAGAATGGTGGAAAAGTTCCAGATTGTCTCCGTTGCACTACTGATCGCGATATAAGTAAATAAAGTTCCCATTAATACGTAAATGATGCCCATTGCAAAAGGTGAAGTTCTTCGCATAAATTAAAAGCCCCCAATAAATGACTGTTGTAGCTTCTCGGCTTGCTTCATAATCCTTTCTATATCATCTGCAAAAACCGTCTGCATCACTACAACAAAAGTATTCATCGCAACATGCGCAAAAATCGGTACGATAATTCGCTTTGTTTGTACATAGAGGAATGCAAAGGTAAAGCCCATTGCGGTATAAATAAGGATATGAGTGAAATCCATATGCACAACAGCAAAAATTAACGAACTAATTAAGCCCGAGATGAAAAAGTTAAATTTTTTATATAATGATCCAAAGATAATTTGGCGGAAAATAATCTCTTCAAGAATTGGACCAATAATCGAAACAACGATGACAAGTAATGGTAAAGATTTGACCAAGGACATGATTTCTTGGGTGTTTTCAGATCCAGCTTCAATTCCAAACAGATGAATTTCAATGTTTGCAGCAACTATCTGGGCTGTCATGGCCATTACTACACCTGCAATCGCCCATCCAATTGCCTCACCTTTTGAGGAACGTCTTAAGTTCTGATGTCTCTCCTTAATATCTTGCCTTAATAAAAATAATACAATCGGAAGTGCAGCAACAAAACTAATAACAGTCCATTGTGCAATAATTGTATTTGTAGCAGTGGCTGGATCTAGGTCATTTCCAACACCAAAATATAATAAAAGCGGGATACCTAAAACTCCAGAGAACTGCATGATGATATAAGTTAAAATGACATACCAATATCGAGCTTTCATGAAAATCTCCTTTTTATAGATGGAATAGTAATAAATATGAACCTGTCCACCCTTTGTATTGTAACATATATTCATACTTATCCATTAGTATAATGCAAAACCAAAATTTCATTGAAAGAACTTTAAATGTTGGTTTATTTTTCCTATTTGTAACATAGGATAGGTAGGGTGGACAAATTATTAACTTATTCCGTCAGAGTTTGAACTCCGACTGAATAAAGGTAAAGCCTTCGGCAGATGCCACGAATCTAAAAGGAAACTTTTCGAGCTTAAGTTCAAAGACTAAGAGCGCCACATCCTGTGGCAACGTCTTTGTAACCCACATCATGTGGGCCTGAAAAATCGGGCGCAAATACGCCAAGGGCGTATTTGATGGAAGAAATAGAATCTTTTTTCCAAATTCTATATCAAATTGCTTGCAAAATAGATAGAGATTATTTAATATAATAATTGTGTTAGCACTCAAGAGGTTTGAGTGCTAATAAGAAAAAAACTAATTATTTAAATTATTTGAGGAGGTCGTTTCACTTGTTAAAGCCATTAGGTGATCGCGTTGTTATTGAACTAGTTGAATCAGAGGAAAAAACTGCAAGCGGAATTGTATTACCGGATTCTGCAAAGGAAAAGCCTCAAGAAGGTAAAGTAGTGGCTGTAGGCACAGGCCGTGTACTAGACAGTGGTGAAAAAGTAGCTTTAGAGGTTGCGGTTGGTGATCGCATTATCTTCTCAAAATATGCTGGTACTGAAGTGAAATACGAAGGTGCTGAATACTTAATTTTACGTGAAAGCGACATTTTAGCTGTTATCGGTTAATAAGAAGCAGCATTTTATATCATAAGATTTATTAATTTTTTGAGGAGGGCTTTAGAATGGCAAAAGAAATTAAATTTAGTGAAGATGCTCGTCGCGCAATGCTACGTGGTGTTGATGCATTAGCTAATGCTGTAAAAGTAACATTAGGACCAAAAGGTCGTAACGTGGTTCTTGAGAAAAAATTTGGTTCACCGCTTATCACTAATGACGGTGTAACAATTGCAAAAGAAATCGAACTAGAAGATGCATTCGAAAACATGGGTGCTAAGCTTGTTGCTGAAGTTGCTAGTAAAACAAACGATGTAGCTGGTGACGGTACTACTACTGCAACTGTTCTTGCTCAAGCGATGATTCGCGAAGGCTTAAAGAACGTTACTGCTGGTGCAAACCCAATGGTAGTTCGCAAAGGTATTGAAAAAGCTGTTGTTGTAGCTGTTGAAGAATTAAAAGCTATTTCACAACCAATTGAAGGTAAAGAGTCTATCGCACAAGTTGCTGCTATTTCTTCGGACGACAGTGAAGTTGGCCAACTGATCGCTGAAGCAATGGAGCGCGTTGGTAATGACGGTGTTATTACAATTGAAGAATCTAAAGGCTTCTCTACTGAACTAGAAGTAGTAGAAGGTATGCAATTTGACCGTGGATATGCTTCTCCATACATGGTAACTGATTCTGACAAAATGGAAGCAGTTCTTGAAAATCCATATGTGCTAATCACTGACAAAAAGATTTCTAGCATTCAAGAAATCCTACCAGTATTAGAGCAAGTTGTTCAACAAGGTAAGCCATTATTACTAATTGCTGAAGATGTTGAAGGTGAAGCTCTAGCAACTCTGGTTGTGAACAAACTTCGTGGTACATTCAATGCAGTTGCTGTTAAAGCTCCTGGATTCGGTGACCGTCGTAAAGCAATGCTAGAAGATATTGCAATCCTAACTGGTGGTCAAGTAATCACCGAAGATTTAGGCTTAGACCTTAAATCTGCTGACATTACTCAATTAGGTCGCGCTTCTAAGATCGTAGTATCAAAAGAAAATACTACAATCGTTGAAGGTGCTGGTGAGTCTGATAAGATCGCATCTCGCGTTAACAATATCCGTGTTCAAATGGAAGAAACTACTTCTGAATTTGACAAGGAAAAATTACAAGAGCGCCTTGCTAAATTAGCAGGTGGAGTTGCAGTAATCAAAGTTGGTGCTGCAACTGAAACTGAACTTAAAGAACGCAAACTTCGTATTGAAGATGCTCTTAACGCAACTCGTGCAGCAGTTGAAGAAGGTATCGTTTCAGGTGGTGGTACAGCCCTTGTGAACGTATATAACAAAGTAGCTGCTATCGAACTTGCTGGAGACGAAGCAACTGGTGTGAATATCGTTCTTCGTGCTTTAGAAGAGCCAGTTCGTCAAATCGCTCACAACGCTGGTCTTGAAGGATCTGTAGTTGTTGAACGCTTAAAAGGCGAAGCACTTGGTGTAGGCTTCAATGCTGCAACTGGTGAGTGGGTAAACATGGTTGAAGCTGGAATCGTTGACCCAACTAAGGTTACTCGTTCTGCACTTCAAAACGCAGCATCTGTATCAGCTATGTTCCTAACAACTGAAGCAGTAATTGCTGACATTAAAGAAGAAACTCCTGCTATGCCTGACATGGGTGGCATGGGTGGAATGGGCGGCATGATGTAGGGCTTTTAAGCCATACATTTGAGAAATAGTAATTACTATTTTTCGCTCAATTTTTACTTCATTCTGAGAAGTAGTCATGGAATAAACTTATATCAATATCAATAACCACTTCCTATAAAAATTAGGGAGTGGTTTTTTGTGTTGTTAAAATTTGCGTATCAAGATTTTTTGGGTGACCAACGTTTCAAGAACACAACCAAACAGAATGTCTCTAAGCCTAATACAGCAAGTGTCGAGGCCAATGCTTGGATATTATGTAAAGGTTGCAATATTGCTAAAGGGACAAAGATTATTATTGAAGATATAAAAGAAGTCCCAAGCCAGATTTTAGGACCAATGCTCTTACAGCAATATGCCAATCGAATTGAAGAAGGTTTCTTTAAAAAAGTAACAATTACTATTGGTTTTTGCTGTTTTCATGTTGTATGTTCCTTCTGAAGTTTTATTTTGTTTCGGTCGTTTATCCACCGGCAGAAAGAAACATAACCATTCCATGGAAAAAAACAATAGATAAAAATTGGAGGGAAAAAGAAATAGGCTCTATGATTAGTAACAGAGACCTAAAAGAAAACATAATTTGTTAAAGAGAGTACACTTCGTAACTAATGATTTCGTTTACACAGAACTGGCATTGACTTTCCACTCTTTATTCATGTTTAACCAAAATAATTACAATGGGGAGGAAAGAAATAAAATGTTACAAAATGAGCTACAAGGGTTGGCAATCGACCCTTACCAAGTTGGTCAGTTAGTTCCTCTGGATCATCAAAGCCAAGACCTGCATACGATGAGCAGGCTTTGTGGAGGCTGTGGCTTCCGATGCGGCGGCTGTGGTGGCTGTGGCGGCTGCTTTGGTTTGGGCTGTTTCGGCTTTGGCTTCGGTTTTAGTTGTTTCGGTTTCGGTTTTATTTAATTCTTTTGGCAGTTTGAGCTGTTTGGAGCCGGGTAATTTCCTAAAGGAAAAATTAATTTTGTAAATCAAAAATGCCCTTGCGTAATTTGTCGCAGGGGCACTTCTTTATTAGTTATCATATTGGACAAAAAATCGTACATAAACTAATAATGCATATTTATATGATTATGAATAAGGAGGGGCTGTATGACAAAACTAGACTCGTCCTCACGTCTGAAGGTCAAAAGGGATACTTTTTTTCTTCCAGATCCACATGGCGGTGTGTATTTTAGAAACAACTTAAGCACCTTACGAATGGAAGGTAATACAATCTATCAGTGGATTGAAAAAATAATTCCCTCGTTCAATGGAGAGCTTACATTGGGAGAATTAACAGTGGGATTAACTGCCCCTTATCGGGACAGGGTGTACGAAATAGGAGAAATGTTGTACACCAACGGTTTTGTACGGGATCTAAGCAAAGAGGCTCCTCATCAATTAAATCGAAACGTTCTTGAAAAGTATGCTACACAAATCGAATTTATAGAGAATTTTATGGAATCTGGTGCGTACCATTTTCAAGAATATCGTCAGGCGAAAGTTCTGGCTGTTGGCTCTGGGCCCTTTATGGTTTCATTGGTTTCCGCGTTAATCGAATCAGGTCTGCCCAAAATAAATGTTATGGTTACAGATTCCATTCCTACCAATTGGCAGAGGCTAAATGAACTGGTGCAAAAGGCCCGTAAGACCGATTCTGAAGTCGAGATAAAGAATGTACCCTTTCATAAAGACGCGGGGAGCAGTTTCTGGAGAGAAGCAATTCAGCCCTATGATTGTATTCTATACGTCTCGCAGGATGGCAATATAAATGAACTAAGGGATGTTAATCTGGTTTGCAAACAAGAAAAGAAGGCATTTATGCCATCCGTCTATTTAGACCAGGTGGGGCTATCTGGTCCATTCGATCAAACGGATACAGATGGATGCTGGGAGTCCGCTTGGCGCAGAATCCATCACTCAGCACTAAAAAAAGATCAACTGCCTCAATCCTTCTCTTCGACAGCGGGATCGATTCTGGCAAATGTTTCAGTATTCGAATTTTTTAAAAGGGCTACAGGGATTGCAGATTCCAATGAGAGTCATCAAATTTACATGCTTGATCTTGAAACCCTCGAAGGAAACTGGCTTTACTTCATCCCACATCCATTGGGTACGTCTACACGTGATACTCTAAGACAGGTGGAAGATTTTGATTTACGCCTTGAACAGGAAACGGACCGAAATGAACAATCGAGTGACCTCTTAGAGTATTTCAGTCGATTAACGTCAGAAGAAATAGGAATTTTCCATACCTGGGAGGAACGAAATTTACCCCAACTTCCACTTGCACAGTGCTATGTACAAGCCGTTAACCCCCTTCCAGAGGGACCCGCAGAGCTACTTCCTGAAGTTGTCTGTGCGGGACTAACACATGAGGAAGCAAAAAAAGAGGCCGGGCTGACGGGCATTGAAATGTATGTTTCACAAATGATAAATTTGCACGATGTGGGTTACAAACATCAGAAGAATAAGGTAGGTTCAAACATACCTAAGGAATTTATAGGCATCGGTGCTGGAGAAACAATCGCTGAGTCTGTTTGTAGAGGCCTTCAAGTATATTTAGGTGAAGAATTGAAAAAGAGAAAGGTCGATCAGCAGAGTACGGTTTATGGTATTAAGTTGGGAGCCATAGAAGATAAGAGATGCAGATTTTATTTTAATGCCCTGACTACCTTAAATGGTGCTCCAACAATTGGTTTCAAAGAGGATGTACTAGGCTTTCCTGTGGCATGTGTAAGGTCGAATGGCCGTTTGTACAAAAGTGCAGGTTTAAATACAACATTGGCATTACGTAATGCATTGGAACAAGCGCTTTTGGAATCTCAAAACCAAGTGAATTCTACAGTAAAGCAAGAGATGGAGTCAGAGGTTTTTCTAGAAAAAAACGAAAGCAAACTTGATATCCCATCTTGTGATGAAATTACGTCTCGGGAGCTATTACAATCGTCTATTCATGTATTAAACCGGAACTGCATGCGGTTAGTAATCTATGACTTTGCCTTTGAGCCTTTTTTAAAGCAAGAGCTGGCAGGGGTGTTTGGAGTTCAGGTTCAAGAGGGGGGATCCTAATGGCTGCTTATATACTTATAGATGGTGAGGGTCTATTAGCGGAATATGTCTATGATCAATTGTCCCCAAACTATATTGTTAGGCGCCAAAGCATTCTTGAAGAGGTTCCCGAAAATACAGAATTAGTTCTTGTTCTGCACGATACCTGGAAACCACACGTTCATCAAAAAGCTGAAGAGAGGTTAAGGGCCCTAGGTATTCCATGGCTTCGAGGTTTCGTTTCGTTTGGTGAGGGAATCATTGGTCCATTTGTACGACCTGATGTACCGGGATGTTCTCAATGTGCTGACATACGACTTATGTTAGCTGGACCTGATCGCCAAGAAATGTTGGGTCTTCGGATGAAAATGGCAGCAAGAGAAGGTTTACTCCGTGATGCATGGGTATCACGAACCGGACTATCGCAAATGGCGATCTTGATTAGTAACGAAGTGATGAAGATTCTTCAAGGAGAACAAAGCTGCTTAGGAGAACGGGTGTTCATTACAAATCTGAAAATGTTAACGATCTCCAGCCACTTTTTCTTGCCAGATTCGTTGTGCCCTATATGCAGTCTAATACCTAAAGACACATCTGAATTGGCTTACATTAAGTTAGAACCTAGCCCTAAATTGAATCCTGCTGGTTACCGATGCCGTTCGATGGATGAATTAAAAAACGTGCTAGTCAAAGATTATCTGGATTATCGTACTGGTATCATGAATGGGAAAATGCAGGATTTTAGGCTGCCGTTCGCTGACGTTTTAGTGAACATGCCGTTGTTTGTTGGGGACGAGGGAGTAGCAGGTAGATCTAATTCTTATGAAATGAGTGAGCTAACTGCTATTTTAGAGGGTTTGGAGAGATATTGCGGAATCGAACCTCGAGGCAAAAGGAAGGTAATTCGTGATAGCTATCACAATTTGGCGGATAAAGCATTAAATCCTGCAAGGGTAGGTTTGCATGAGGAGGAACAGTATGCAAAGCCACAATTTCCATTTAAACCATTTCATCCTGATCAACCAATGAATTGGGTCTGGGGATATTCATTTTTACAAGAACGCCCTATTCTGGTTCCGGAGTTACTGGCCTATTACAGTTTGGGATATGGAGAAGGATTTGTTTATGAGACTTCCAACGGCTGTGCATTAGGAGGGAGTTTAGAGGAGGCCATTTTCCATGCCATTATGGAGGTCGTTGAGCGAGACTCATTCTTATTAACCTGGTATGCACAACTCCCACTTCCCCGCCTTGACCTTAGTTCTGCGAACGATAAAGAATTGCAGTTGATGGTTAGCCGGATTCGTGAAGTCACTGGGTATGACCTGCTTTTTTACAATGCGACAATGGAACATGAGATTCCGTGCGTTTGGGCAGTGGCAAAAAACAGAAAATCCAAGGGTGCAAACCTCATTTGTGCAGCAGGAGCTAATCCTGATCCTGTAAAGGCAGTAAAAAGTGCGATTTACGAGCTTGCAGGAATGATGATTAGGCATGACGAAATCTTAGACAAAAATCGACAGAAATATGAAGAAATGTTACAGAATCCGTTTGCTGTACGTACCATGGAGGACCATGGCATGCTTTACGGGCTGAAAGAAGCAGAGGAGAATTTAAGTTTTTTATTGGATAAAAATCGTCCTTTACGTACATTTGATGAGGAATTTAAATGTCCGTTGGTGAATGCTGATTTGAAGGATGATGTTGAGGATATTCTAAATAAGTTTCGAAGGTTAGACCTGGAAGTCATTGTGGTTGACCAAACATCACCTATAACCAAAAGGAACAGCTTATTTTGTGTAAAGGTATTGATTCCTGGAATGTTGCCAATGACATTTGGACATCACCTTACACGTATAAGAGGTCTTGACCGGGTACTCAACGTACCTGTGAAACTCGGGTTTAAAAAGCAACCGTTAACATATGAACAGTTAAATCCATATCCCCATCCATTTCCATAACTGCAAGAGTAGGAGGGTTTCAGGTTGGAACTAGATACATTCCTATACAATCTGCATTTTGACACTGATAAACTTCTTGCGTCGGATTGGCAACCGGATTGGGAAGACGCACCACTTCCCTATAAACTGTACCGTGGCTTACCAGAGATTCCACTTACCGCAAATGTACCGTTAATCTTCAAAGGGAGAGAAGTTAATTCAACACCAAGCCTAGAGGAGTTTGGTCATTACTTATGGTATGTTTATGGTCTTACTCGATACTCTCAAGTTCCTTTCATTGAGGGCACCGAGGAAAAACCTACTGTAAGCTACGCCCAGTTGTTTCGCAGATTTGTTCCCTCTGGTGGAGCGTTGTATCCCAATGAATTATATGTGTACTTAAAGTTGGAGGATGTACCAGAGGGAGTTTACCACTACGATGTTGCACACCATCGCCTTTTATTGCTACGAGAAGGCAACTACGATTCCTATTTATCCAGAAGTCTTGGAAATCGTTATAATCTTTCAGATTGTTTTTGCATTGTTTTTGTATCGACGGTTTTTTGGAAAAATTTTTACAAATACAATAATTTCTCTTACAGGTTACAAGGGTTAGATGCAGGCGTGCTAATTGGGCAATCGTTGGAAGTGGCGGATAGGATGGGGTTCTCAACACGGGTATGTTACCAATTTCTAGATCGTTCGATCAATCATTTGCTTGGGCTATCTGAACAGGATGAAAGTGTAAATGCTGTGATCCCATTATCTATTTATAATGTTGACCAATTTCAAATAGATAAAAATATTTCTGCAACGGAATTGTCAAGGGAAGTTCCGTTGCTCAAGCATGTAACATATAACCGTTCAAAGAGAGTCATTGATTACCCAGTACTGAAAAAGATCAATGAAGCCTCGATGTTGGAAGCAACACATTCATTTGTGAACATAAAAAAAGATGATCCTCTTAAAAATGCATTAGGTACAGAGTTAATCATACTGCCATTTACGGAGGCAATGTCATACGATTTAGCATCCGTCTGCAGAGAGAGGCATTCTCCTGATATTGATTTTATGATAGGGAAAGTCAGTCAAACAACAGTATCCACTTTGTTAAATGAGACTTTATCATTTTCATATCAAAAAGACCTTGACAATACCCAGGGGAATCATGATACAGGATTAAATTTGTATGGCACTTTTTATAACGTGGAAGGTGTTAAAGATGGTGCTTACGCCTATGACAAAGGTGCACATGCACTTCGGAGAATATCTAAGGGGGATTTCCGCGAGTATATGCAAAATTGTTTAACAACGCCTATTGTAAATCTGTTTCAAGTTCCACTCTGTCTGCATGTTGTTGGAGACAAGGACCACTACAAAAAGGAACTGGGCTATAGAGGATACAGAATTCAACAGATGGAAGCAGGTATACTCGTGCAAAGGCTGCTCTTGACAGCATGTGCCCTAGAGTTGGGGGGACACCCACTATTAGGATTCGACTCGAACCAAAGTGATGAACTTTACGGAGTCAATTCGATAGGAAAAACAAGCCTTATCCAAATCCCTGTCGGTCCATATCATCCTCGCGTCTGGTTAAAAGGAAGTTTGAATAGCTAAGATTGACAGGAGAAATGAGCATTTTGGAATTAAATCAAGTGAATTTGAAGACTTTAAGGATTGGACTGGTGAAAATAAGGAGATTATCCATTTCCTAGTTCAATTAGGAGCGACTTTTTTAATGTTTTGTTGAATAATAAAGCGTAATAATTGTAAACATTAGATTTTAAAAAGTATATGAAGGTGAACGTAGCTACATCCATAATGAATTTGATTTCTACAATCAATACACCAGTCATGTAGAGTGTGTGAACAACTGTTTCAGAATATCTGCTTGAAATTGCTAACATTTTGCTAACGCAATCTGATGAAAAACGGTAAATTCTCGTTAAAGATGTTACACCTCAGATTTCTTAAAAAACTGATATCCCGTACTTTTCATACTCATCGTTAACGATATTACACACTCTCATCTTACGGGCGGCATGATGTAATAAGCCGCTTCACCACTTAAAATATAAGGGTATGTATGTAAGTTGAAAGTGAAATGCTAACAATTTGTTAGCATCGAGGTTTTTAATAGTGGCTTCTCATGAGTTGGGCAAACTTGTGGGAAGTTTTTTTTATTTCTTGTGTAACGGTATTCTGAACAACTTAAGATATATCATTTATCATTTTCTCCATTCTTTTCAATACTACTATCAAAATAGATCCACTTCACCTGATTCATACGGCACATTCACTATTGCCGATAAATTTCTCTCAATTTCGACAGTATTCCTCGATTATCCGTCATATTATACCCAAATCATTCTTAAATTCAACATTACCTTCCAAATACCCCGCTTTGTACAGTTTTGATTGTACAAACCGTTTTTGCTAATTTTTTGGAAAACTGATAGAGTAATAGAGTGATGAAGTGGTTGACCGCTTTAAGAGTAGACAAAAAGTATGCTCAACATTTCACTTTTTACTGAAAAAATGTGAAATGTTGAGCATAAAAATTACTGCACTGGAGGTGTTAACTATTATCGATTTTTTCCAATATTTTAGTAATAACTATATTCAAGTTTTGGAATATACTGTGGAGCATGTCCAATTAGTGGGACTGGCTATTATTTTTTCTATACTTATTGGTGTTCCATTAGGAATTTATTTAACGACAAATGAGTACTTAGCTGAAACCGTGTTACAGATCTTTTCTATTATAATGACTATTCCAAGTATCGCTTTGTTCGGTGTTATGATTCCTATTTTATCCACCATCGGACAGGGAATTGGATTTCTCCCCGCATTTATTGCTTTAGTTTTATACTCTCAATTGCCGATTATCCGGAACACATATACAGGTATTAAAGAAGTGGATCCGAACATTAGGGATGCAGCAAAAGGGATTGGAATGACAACATTTCAGCGATTAATCAAGGTGGAAATCCCGAATGCAATGCCACTTATTATGGCTGGAGTTCGTACAGCAACCGTTCTGAATATTGGAATTGGTGCGATTGCAGCATACATTGGAGCTGGTGGGTTAGGTTCGTTAATCAACCAAGGAATTTCAAGATCGAATACAACCATGGTTCTTGTTGGTGCTGTTGTTGTATCCATATTGGCTATTCTCGTTGACCTGCTATTAAAATACTTAGAAAAAAGATTTACTCCTAAAGGAATAAAACTAGAAGTTAGGTGATTAGGTGATAGAATTTAAAAATGTTTCAAAGATATATAGCGACAATAAGAAAGCCATTGATGACGTGAATTTCAATGTGAAGGAAGGGGAGCTTGTTGTCTTACTCGGTCCTTCTGGTTGTGGAAAAACTACCCTATTACGTATGGTAAATCAACTAGAATCCATCTCAGAAGGGGATATTATTTTAAATAACAAAAGTGTAAAAGATTCCAACAAGATTGAGATGCGCCGTAAGATTGGCTACGTTATTCAAAGTAATGGCCTGTTTCCTAATATGACAATCGAGAAAAATGTCATGATTGTTCCCGATTTACTAGGATGGGATAGGAAAAAGCAGCATGATCGCTTTAATTATTTAATGGATCTTATCGGATTGCATCCAGACGAGTATCGCAACCGCTACCCACACGAATTATCAGGTGGACAACAACAGCGTGTCGGGGTTGCTCGTGCACTTGCAGCAGATCCGCCAGTTATGTTGATGGATGAGCCTTTCGGAGCATTAGATCCCATTATTCGTACAAAGATTCAAGATGAGTTTTTACAGATTCAAAAGGAAATTAACAAGACGATTTTATTTGTTAGTCATGATATCGATGAAGCAGTAAAAATGGGAGATAAAATTGCGTTGATTCGTAATGGGCAATTGCAGCAATACGATGCCCCATTTGAAATTCTACACCATCCTGCCAATGAGTTTGTTTCTGAATTCATTGGACAAGATCGTGTTTTAAAAAGTACAGGCCTATATTCTGTGAAAGACCTTACTGACAGTCTTTCTTTGGTTGACTTTGAAAAGACAGATAGTGCACAAATGGTTCAAGAGGATACTTCTCTACGTATAATCATTTCAAAACTTTTGAATCAAGAGGCAGAGCAATTAGCTGTAGAGGATCATAAGGGGAAAATAAAAGGGATTCTAACCCTCGACTTAGTAGAAAAGTTCCTTTATAAGCAAATAAAAGAAACTCCAAAGAGGGTGGAGTGATATCATGAATGCAAAGAAACGAATCGCTTGGATTGTAAAAATTCTGTTCTGGCTAATTATCCTCGCCTTTTTCACATGGACCATCATGAATGATATGTTCCGCCCTATTTTCGAGGATTTCGGGAAATTCTCACATTTACTTGGTCAACATATAATCATTGTGGTTATATCGGGATTCCTAGCTATTATGATATCGATTCCACTTGGTATTTTTGTAACAAGGGAAAGGTTCCAAAAGTTTGAGTTTTGGATTGTGAATATCGCGAATCTTGGCCACACCATTCCGAGTTTGGCTGTATTGGCTCTTGCGATGGGATTCCTAGGCATTGGGATGAAAGCAGCGATTGTGGCTCTATTAATCTATTCCCTACTGCCGATTCTGCAAAACACCATCGCAGGTATTCGGTCTGTTGATAAGAATTTCATTGATGCCGCTCGTGGGATGGGGTTAACTCCATTTCAAATTTTAATAAAAATTGAACTTCCGAATGCAGCAGCATCCATTATTGCCGGAATTCGTACAGCCATTATTATTAATATTGGAACAGCAGCACTTGCCTACCTGATTGGTGGTGGCGGGCTTGGTGCATGGATTTTTACTGGAATCAGATTATTTGATAATGCTTTCTTAATTTCCGGAGCAGTTCCAGTGACATTGCTTGCTATTTTAGTAGATTACTTTTTCAAAATCATGCGGCAAGTCCTTGTACCAGAAGGATTACGACTAGCGAAGAAATAAATTTTTGGAGGAGAAAAAATGAATAAGTTAAAATTACTCATTACGATATTGATTGCAGGACTTATATTAGCAGCCTGTAGTGGCGGCAGTGATAAACAAATTACAATTGGAGCTAAGAGCTTTACAGAGCAATACTTATTTGCGAAAATGACGAAGTATGTATTGGAAGAAGAAGGATATGACGTGAAAGAAGTCGCTGACCTTGGCAGTACTGCTTTACGACAAGCCTTGGAAAACAAACAAGTAGACCTTAGCTGGGATTACGTTGGTACCGGTCTTGTCACTTACTTAGGTGAAGAACCAATAACAGATCCACAAGAAGCATATGAAAAGGTAAATAATATTGACCAAGCTGAAAATGACATTATCTGGACTAATCTTAATGGTGTAGATAACACGTATACTCTTATAATGCGCCGAGCTGACGCAGAGGAATTAGGTATTAAATCTATTAGTGATCTTGCTGCATACATCAACAAAAATCCAGGCGAGCTTTCGATGGCTTCTGATGCTGAATTTAGTAACCGCAAAGACGGTCTACCTGGTGTTGAGGAATTGTATGGATTTGAGTTCCAAAAAGGGAATATCATCGATATGGAAACAGGACTTTACTATAACGCATTACGGGACGGTGAAGTGGATGTATCTGTAGGCTTTGCAACTGATGGCCGGATTGAAGCATTTGACTTTATCAACTTAGAGGATGACAAAGGCTTCTTCCCTTCCTATAACGCAGCAGTAGTCATGACAACTGAAACGTACGAAAATTATCCAGAATTAGAAGAAATTCTTGCACCTCTATCCGAATCACTAGATAGCGAAACCATGAGAAAATTAAACTATGAAGTCGACATCGAAGATAGAAGCGTCGACGAAGTAGCCAAAGAGTATTTAACGGAAAACGGATTAATCGAGAGCTAAAGGTGCCCGTCATTTCCCGGATTTTATCGAATCCGCACGATCTCTTACGGGCGGCATGATGTAATAACGCCTGCGCCTTGTTATATCAAGGCTTCAAGGGGTATCAAAAACATCGTGACCTCATATGAAATAGAATTTTTATCCTTCCTCATTTTGCATAAAGTGAGGAAGGATTTTTTGAATTGAAATATCTACTTTAAGGATTTGGTAAATAAATCATAAATGTAGTGCCTTTACCTACTTGACTTTCCACTTCAATTCTTCCTTTATGCAATTCTATATAAGCCTTAACTATTGATAGTCCAATTCCGGTCCCGCCTGTTTCACGGCTGCGCGATTTATCCCCTCTATAGAAACGCTCAAATATGAGCTGAATATCTTCACAAGCTAGTCCAATCCCATTATCCGTAACAGTAATAACGGTTTCATTTTGATTGTTATTTGTTTCTATAATAATTTTTGTGGTTGTTTTACCATGTATTAGTGCGTTTGTTACAAGGTTATAAAGCGATTGTATGATTTTATCCTTATCTGCCCAGATTATTTGTACGTTGTTCTTTTTAAAAGTGATTTCAGCGTTATATTTATTTAATAAGAATTGTGTCTTTTCCACAAGTTGATCAAAAACTTCATTCACATCTACTTTTTGTTTCGTTATTTCTACTTGGCGAGCATCGATTTTTGATAAATATAATAAATCATTGATAATGGCTGTTAATCTTTGAATCTCATTGAATATGGAATCATATTTTTCATTTGTTATTGTTTTTTGTTGGATATGCAATAATTCAATTTCCCCCTGAATGACCATTAGGGGAGTTTTTAATTCGTGAGCAACATCTGTAACGAGTGATTTTCGGGATATCTCTGCATTTTTAATGTTTTGTTTCATGCTTTCCAATGCATCACCTATCTTATTAAACTCATCATTACGTTTCATTTGAAAATTAATAGTGGAGTCACCCATTTCGTAATTCTTTATATTTTCCGTAATGATATTAATAGGTTTGGTAAGTGTTCTGGAAAGTAACAAAATTAGGATGAATACAAAAAACAATCCTATAATAGCAGCTAATGCAATGATTCCGTACATATATTGGCCCCAAGTATTTTTCACTATGTATATCTGTTGTTGGGTTGGAGTCATCACGAATAGCCTACCAATTCTTTGAGAACCATCTTTAAGAGAAGTTGGGAATGCTGTATTTATAACCGTTTGTTCGACTAAATCTTCGGATTTCCACAAAACATTGTGATTGCGATCAATGAGGACAAACGGCATATCCGTCGGAAATTCCTCTTTCTGAATACCTTCCCAAGAATTGTTTCGCTTAAAATAATCCTCCATGAAATTTTCCACTTTTTCAATCTCTTCTTTATTGGCAAAATAAGAGATGTCCCGACTGATAAAAAACAAAATTTGAATCAAGAAAATGAACAGAATTACCATTAAAAGAACCACACTTGTCATGGAAAGAATGAGCTTCGTTCTAATGTTCATCGTTCACACCAAAGCGATAACCGAACCCGTACACGGTCTGAATATAACCATTTACCTTTTTTCTTAATTTACTAATATGGGCATCGACGGTCCTCACATCGATAATGTCTTCGTCATGAAAGACATGCTGTAATATTTGTTCACGGCTAAATACTTGGTTTGGAGAAGCCGATAGAAATTCCAATATTTTATACTCGGTAGGAGTAAACATAATTTCTTTTCCGTCTAGCCGTACCCGATGAGAAACAGGGGATATTTCCAGTGTTCCGAATTTCCGTATCGTAGTTGACGTAGTTTCCGGAGGGGCCATTCGTCGTAACAGAGATTGTATTCTTGCTGCCATTTCCCGTAAGCTAAAAGGTTTGACCATATAGTCATCAGCACCCACCCCTAAACCAATAATCTTGTCAGTTTCTTCAGCTTTTGCGGTAATCATGATAATTCCAAACAAACCCATTTCCCGTAATTTCCGACAAACCTCAATTCCACTTAACTCAGGAAGCATCCAATCCAGAAGGACAATATCAGGTTTCATCTGAACTGCTAATTGAAGTGCTTTCAAACCATCCTTAGCAACTTCCACTTCATAACCTTCCCCCTTTAAAAATTCGTCTATAATCATCGCAAGTTTTGTTTCGTCCTCCACTACTAATACCTTTTTCATATCCCTTCACCCTCCTTTTTATTCCATTATACCGATTGAAACAGGAATATATCTACCATCAAAAAACCTTTAATGTTTCATCACAGGAATGCAACATTTGCTCCCTATAATGAAGATAACAAAAGCAAGAAAGGGGAAAGGTCATGTTTGAAATTGTTTTCGGTGCAAGTTATATACTTCCATTGGTAATGTTTATTTTTTGGTGTATTGCAAGTGTGATGGCAACCAATCTCTCTTATGTGAAAAGCAATAAACATCTTCTATATAGAAAAAATGTATTAATCGGTGCGTGCCTCATTGCACTTATACTAGGGTTTCTCTGGTATGCAAGCATATTAATGATGTTTCTGCAAAATGGTTGGTTATTTGTTGAAGGAACTATTAAAGCAATTTTTCCAACCTCTTTAATTGGGAACATAGCTGTGATTGTTTACACTTTACCTCGATTAAAATGGAGAAAGGAATCGAATGATCGTATTCCAGATAATCAAACACTTGTAAATGCAACCAATCCCTTTATGGTCGTACCTATTTATGCCGCAATGGTATCAACAGGGATAATCGTTTATCTTAATATATTTTCTCAGCCAATTCAGCCTAGTTTTTTTGAAATTGCGGGGCCATCTGTGTGCTTAATTTTGATCCTTATTGTCCCAACTTTTATTTCGATTCGCAAAAATAAAGTAGCTTTGCAAGGCCAACTAACATTCAAGTCTTTGGGCATAAGGTTCCTAAAATTTCTAAAAACCATGGTGGTTATTGGATTCATAGGTATTCTCATTATAGTAGTCAATGTTTTTATTGGGATAAGTACAACGAAGTTGCCAGAATCCTCGGATATGATGAATCATCATCTGATTGATGAAGGTGGCGGAGCACCTACCATGCATTCAAATAATATGGCTCACGGAGATCACCACCAACATCATTCAAAAATGGTAGAAGTAAAGGATTTAACAGGTGATATATCCGCACCCGCAGATAAAAATTTTGTGTTAGTAGCAGAACAAAAGGAAATTTCACTTCAGTCAGGGAAAAAAGTGAAAGCATGGTTATATAACGGAACAATCGCACCACAACTTCGTGTAAAAGAAGGAGAAATGATAGAAATTAAATTGGAAAACAAAGACATTGAGAGTGGCATTACGATTCATTGGCACGGTTACAATGTGCCAAATGCAATGGATGGTGTTCCTGGTATGACGCAAGATGTTGTTAAACCTGGAGAGTCGTTCACATATAAGTTTCACGCAAACCAAGTAGGCACATACTGGTTTCATTCTCATCAGCAAGCATCCGAACAAGTAAAAAAAGGCCTTTTTGGATCCCTAATCGTTGAAACAAAAGGCGAAACGGAGCCTGTAGATGAAGATATTACGGTAATCAATCATAGATGGGAAACTGATCTGGATAAGACAATGTCCTTTGGTTTGTTTGATGATAGTCAACTAAAGCAAGTACAACCGGGTGATAAAGTAAGATTACGAATTATTAATACAGATAATTTATCGAGAAAATACTTGTTACAAGGAGTTGATTATAAAATATTCAGCATTGATGGTGTTCCAATAATGAACCCAGGCCAAATTTTTGATAAAAACGCTTTTAAAGTTGCGGCAGGTGGAAGATATGATGTCATATTTACAATGCCAGAAAACCCTGTTCAATTTAAAATAGGAAATTTTAGTGATAAACATTCTCCTAGCATTATTTTTAATGAAAATTCTAACATGGAAGATGTAGAATTCAAAGAGGAATCAGACATATTTAGTCCAGAAAATTATGGGGACGTATTGGAAAATAATTTAACAGAAACAAAACAATTTGATCGGGAATTCAAAATGATATTCTCAAATGAAATGGGCTTTTATAATGGCAAACCCAACTTTTTATGGACGATTAATGGCGAGGTATTCCCTCACACACCAACGTTCATTGTAAAGGAAGGAGAAAAAATCAAAACAACGTTTGTAAATAGAAGCTTTACAGAACATCCAATGCACCTCCATGGTCATCACATGACAGTATTAAGGAAAAATGGTGAAAAGGTAAAAACCCCTTGGATAACGGATACTCTAAATGTACGACCAGGTGAATCTTATGATGTGGCTTTTGTTGCAGATAATCCAGGCATGTGGATGGATCATTGTCACAATCTTCCCCATGCATCTGTTGGGATGATGCTACATCTAATGTATGATCAAGTCACTCCATCTTATGAAATGGGAACAAGATCAGGAAATTTACCGGATTAAGAGATGAAACCGAAAAATATTAGCTTTTACTCCGAAATCAATAAAGGAAGGATGATTAGAAAAGTGAGGACAATTACAGTTATTATCATCGGCCTTATTGTTGGTATTTTTATGGGGATGATATTAATTCCGGATAAAGGCCCTGGACTGGAGTTAGGAAGAGTTTTTGTAGTAATAATAACTGTTGTAGCATGGCTCATATATAAATATCGGTACATTAAGGAGAAGTAACTTAAAAAGTATCGTGACTCCATTAAAGGATGCGATTTTGAACAACTTATGTTACCTCCTTATATATTACTATGTTGAAGAACACTAGTATTATATAAGGTCTTCTCCTTTTTCTTCGAAAAATAATATTACTATTTTTATATAACAATACACTCAATTTCCGAACGTTGATTATAATCCATAAAAAAATATACGTATTTTATTGACAGTTAAAATTTATGATGTTACTATGAGTGAGTGAAAATTAAATATTATTCTCGTATAATATTGGGGATATGGCCCTAAAGTTTCTACCAAGCTACCGTAAATAGCTTGACTACGAGGTTGTGTATATAAATATGGAGATAAACGTATGTTTTATTTCTATTATTTACCTTCCTAAAAGTCAAGCACCGGTATAACTCGGTGCTTTTTAATTTTTACAAAAACAATACAACATGACTTACAGAGGAGGATCATTTCGATGAAAAAAAATACAAAGAAAATCGTAATGATATTATTTATTGCATTAATAACTGCTGTAATGGCAGCATGCGGAAGTGACTCAGCTAATGGAAATGAAGCTAAGTCTGAAAAAGGTGAAGAAGGATTAAAAATTGCTATTGTAACAAGCCCTTCAGGCGTGGATGATGGCAGCTTTAATGAAGATAACTATAACGGAATTTTAAGCTTTATTGATAAACACCCAACAGCAACAGTAAAAGCTGTTAAAGAAGAAACTGGTGACCCAGCCGCAGCTGTACAAGCTGTTGCTGATATTGTGGCAGATTATGATGTGATTGTAACACCTGGGTTTCAATTTGCTGGTGTTTCAAGTATTGCTGTAGAAAATCCTGATAAAATATTTATTTTAAATGACTCTGAGCCTACACCTGTAGGTGACCAAACAGATTTCGATAATATATATGCAATGAATTTCGCTGAACAAGAAAGTGGCTTCTTTGCAGGAATGGCTGCAGCCCTTGAAACAAAATCAAATAAAGTAGCGGTTGTAAATGGTATAGCTTATCCGTCAAATGTAAATTATCAATTTGGCTTTGAATCAGGTGTAAACTATGCAAATAAGGTTTTTGGAAAGAATGTAGAAATGGTTGAATTATCAGGTTATGCAGGGACTGATGTTACAGGTGCTGATGTTGGTGGTAACTATGCAGGATCTTTTGCAGATGAAGCAACTGGTAAAGTGATCGGAAATGCGTTAATTAAACAAGGTGTAGATATCATCTTTGTTGCCGCAGGTGGTACTGGTAATGGTGTATTCACAGCAGTTAAGGAAGCTGAAGGCGACGTAAAAGTAATTGGCGTGGACGTTGACCAATATGATGACGGTGTAAATGGTTCTGAAAACATCGTATTAACATCTGGGGTGAAATTCATGGCTATGAATATCGAAAAGACATTAAATTCTGTTGTTGATGGAACTTTTGAAGGTGGAAATGTAGTTCTTTATGCAGATTCAGATTCAACTGGCTTTATAAAAGAAGAAGGTCGTCATCAATTATCAGATGATGCACTTAGCAAATTGAATGAAGCATACGAATTAGTTAAAGATGGTACAATTGTACCCGCATCTAATTTTAATGAGCATACTCCAGAAGAGTTTCCAGGGCTATAACATTAAATAGAGCACAATAACGAAATGAATCATAGAAGTTTATCATTCCTCAATTTAGGGAAGGATGAACTTCTTTTATTTCCTATTAGTGTGATAAAGGAGAAGTAAGATGTCTGATTATATTGTAGAAATGAAACATATAACCAAACGATTTCCTGGAATAGTAGCGAATGATGATGTATCCATTGGTATTAAAAAAGGAGAAATTTTTGCTTTACTTGGAGAAAACGGTGCAGGTAAATCAACATTGATGAGTATTTTGGGTGGTATGTACGAACCAGATGAAGGAGAAATCTTTATTCGTGGAGATAAAGTACAAATTAGCTCACCTAACCATGCAGCAAAGCTTAACATAGGAATGGTCCATCAGCATTTTAAGTTGGTCTCTGATTATACGATTACCGAGAATATTATCTTAGGGGTCGAGCCAATCAAAAAAGTAGCAGGTCTCTTTCCATACGTAGATATTCGAAATGCCAATCGTAAAATTGAAGAACTGTCTAAAAAGTTTGGCTTAGAAGTCGATCCTACGAAAAGAATAGTCGATCTTACTGTTTCCATGCAGCAACGGGTAGAAATTTTAAAGGTGCTTTATCGTGAAGCAGAAATCCTTATTTTTGATGAACCAACTGCAGTCTTAACCCCGCAAGAAATTGATTTCTTGCTCGATATTATCGAGGGCTTACGAACCGCTGGAAAAACGATCATATTAATTACGCATAAGCTTGAAGAAATTAAGAAAGTGGCCGATCGATGCGCTGTATTGAACAAAGGTAGATTAATTGATGTGTTGGATGTAAAGTCAACCCCGGTTAATCTTATGGCTCAATTAATGGTAGGTAGAGAGGTAAGCTTTGAATCTGAAAAAGTACCTGCTCAGTTTAAAGAGGAAGTATTGAAGGTTGAACATCTAACCATTAAAAATGAATATGGATTTGAAGTAGTTAAAGATGTTTCCTTTACCATACACGGTGGCGAAATATTTGCTATTGCTGGTGTCGCAGATAATGGACAAGTTGAAATTGCGGATGCTATTGCTGGATTAACAAAGGTTAGTGGCGGGAAAATAATCCTCGAGGGTAAGGACATTACGAATGAAACGATAAGAAACAGAACAGAAACAGGAATCTCTTATATACCTGAAGATAGACAAAGCTTTGGACTCGTTTTGGATTTTGATTTATCAACTAATCTAGCATTAAAGCAGTACTATAAGGAGCCATTTGCTAGTAAGGGAATCTTAAAAACAGAGGAATTTGAGCAATTTGGAAGTCAGTTGATTGATAAATTTGATATTAGAAGTGGACAAGGCAATAAGACGCAAGTTCGTTCGATGAGTGGTGGTAATCAGCAAAAAGCAATTATTGCTCGCGAAATCGAATTACAGTCGCCACTTATGATTTTCGTTCAGCCAACACGAGGAGTAGATATTGGTGCGATTGAAAACATTCATAAAATGATCATTCAACAACGAGATCAAGGAAAAGCGATCTTACTAGTTTCATTGGAGTTAGATGAAATTATGAATGTAGCAGATACCATAGGAGTTATATATAATGGCCAACTTCAAAAGATTGCTAGTAGTGAAGCATTAACGACGAATAAAGTTGGCGAATATATGATGGGGGCAAAGCATGAGTAAAGATAAAAAGAAAAACATCTTAAGATATAGTCTTATTCGACCAATAAGTAATGAGAAATGGCAACCTATCTCCATTCCATTAGTCTCCATACTCATAAGTTTTATCGCTGCGGCTATTGTTATACTTTTGATTGGCAAAAATCCATTACAAGCATTTTACAACTTACTTCAAGGGGCAGGGATTATGCCTAAGCCATCTTATGCTGGCTATAAGAGCATGTTAACTGATTTTTTGAGTTTACTAAACGCCATGACACCACTTGTGTTTGCCAGTTTAGCAGTTGCTGTTGCTTTTAGAGCGGGTCTATTTAATATTGGGGTTTCCGGACAAATGCTTGTCTCTGGTTTCTTAGCGACGATTATCGTTGGTTACAGTGGTTTAGATGCCATCATTGCTAAGCCGCTTGTGTTAGTAATCGGAATTGTCGCTGGAGGATTAATGGGAGGATTAGTAGGGTGGCTAAAATATAAATTTAACATTAATGAAGTAGTAACTACGATCATGTTAAATTATATTGCTCAATATGTCATAAGCTTTTTTATACAAATGTATTATGTTGATCCAATTTCAAGACAATCCAAATATATTGCAGAAGAAGCCAGATTGACATTAGTAAATGTCGATATAGCCAATCTTAAAATGGATATTCCATTGGGCTTTATTTTGGCCATTATTGCTGCTATTTTAATAAAGTTTTTCATGGACAAAACTGTAGTTGGTTTTGAAATTAAAGCAGTAGGTTCCAACCGCAATGCAGCAAAATATGCGGGGATTAATGTCGGAAGAAATACAGTTTTAGCCATGGCGATTTCAGGAGGTTTGGCTGGTTTAGCAGGTGTCACTTATTATTTAGGTTATTTTGCTTCCATCCAACCAAAAGTATTATCAAGTATCGGTTTTGATTCCATTGCTGTTTCCCTTTTAGGGAACTCTCATCCAATTGGTATTATTTTTTCATCATTTCTAGTATCGATTATAGATCAGGGAAGCACATATATGAGTTCACAGGCTGGAATCCGACAAGAAATCTCTTCGGTTATCATCGGGTTAATCCTATTGTTCAGTGCATGTGGTGCATACATGAAATATAAAGTAAGCCGTTTGAAGGAAAAAGAAGTGGAACGAAAGGAGATTGAATCATAATGGATACAATAATTATTGATGGATTATCCTTTGCTCTGCCTCTTTTTATTATCGCAATAGGCGGTATATATAGTGAAAAGAGTGGTATTACCAATTTAGCACTTGAAGGCTTTCAAGGATTTGGAGCCTTCATCGGAGCGCTGTCAGCTGTTTTAATCGCAAATGCAACTGGTACAGATATTCAAAATCTATTTTACGTGGCATTATTATTTGCGATGATTGGCGGGATGGCTTTTTCCATTATTCATGCTGTATTAAGCATTAAGTTTAAGGCAGATCAAGTAATCAGTGGTGTTGTAATAAATATTTTGGCCTTAGCGCTAACAACTTTCTTAACAACCCAAATAAATGCACTTGTATTTGGATCGGCTTCGGACAAATTTCGATTAGGTGTATCAGAGCGGTTTACGATTGAAGGTTTAGCCAATATACCAGTGCTTGGTGCGGTCTTTACGAATATGTATACGTTCGAAGTGATTATCATCGTGATTGCCATTTTTGCTTGGTATCTATTATATAAAACAAAATTTGGTATGCGTCTAAGAGCGAGCGGGGATAATCCTCATTCGGTTGATGCAGCCGGTGTAAATGTATCGAAAATAAGGTTTTCCGCAGTTCTCATATCGGGTCTATTATCAGGTCTAGGTGGCATGTGTTTTGCCTATTCTATTTCAGCTAACTTTTCTTCAAATATTTATATGGGATATGGTTTCTTAGCTATTGCTGCACTGATATTTGGTAACTGGCGGATTCTGCCTACTTTAGCAACTTGTCTATTATTTGGTTTTGCAAAATCTGGGGGATCGTTTTTTGCTCAGTCAATGGCATTACCAAGTAGTTTTACCGATTTATTCATGATTTTACCTTATGTATTAACGTTATTGTTACTAATCTTTTTCTCTAAATCAAATCGCGCTCCAAGAGCACTAGGTGAAATTTATGACAAAGGGAAGAGATAGAAAAATTTGCAGAGCACGTCCCATCTATAAAAATGTTAGCATTTTGCTAACACCATACGAACGATATGATGTAATACCAGCCCTCTCTTAAGAAATAGTGAAAGCTGTTTTTCACCATAATGTGATCTAATCATGTAAATGATTTTTTTCAAAAGTATAAACTACTTCCTAATTCCATGGAGGTAGTCTTTTTTATCTTTTAAAAACTTGTTTTTCAAGATTTTTTGGGCGATTCATACTATAAATTTATATAATAAGAGAAATATAAACATCTTCTTCAGGAAGAGGAAATAAATAAATGGTATGAAATGATACGCATTTTGCAACAATCACCCATGCCAATCGATGAACTAAGGATATTTATGCTTGACTACAGCATCTACCATATTATTCTTGATTATTACGAAATACAAACTATCACTTCAAAGGAAGAGCTAAAACAAGTGATAGAAGAACAAATTAAACATTTATTTTAAAAAGGGAAACCTCTTTTTTTCATATTCGGTTCGTGAAACCCGGATAGAAAAAGAGAATTAACAACAAATAGGTGGCGTCTGTTAACCAGTCACCTGAAATGATGCCTGTCATTTTAGTTGTACAAGGAGTGGCTTCCCTTGCTCCTGTCTTTGAAGACTTAACTTACACACACGTTTGCCAATATTTATTAGATGCTAAGAGCGGGGGTTTAAGCAGGTATAATCTATCAAACTCTTAAGAATAAGGGAAATTATAAATTACATGGTCCGATGTGGATTTCATTTATAAAAGTCAATTTGTAAAACATTGATGTGAAACAAGATTGATCGAAGAGTGACAGTAAATCGTGCCCATGATAAATGACTCTTGTCCCATTATGCAGCTTATTATAATGTAAAAATGACTGCGGTTTCTTGTGATGGTTGAAAATTTTTTTAGGAACGGTGAAGAAAAATGCTATATATGTGGCATATTGAGAAGATAATTAATGATACGTTATTAGAACTCAAACTAAAAATAAATGTTGAATCCAGCGATAAACTCACTGTACCGATGAGTTATAATGTATCAACAAATACGATAAAGTTTAACTACTTACAAATTAACGGATATAATTCTAAAATAAATTTTAAAGTTAAAGAAACAGATGATAACTTTGTAAAGCTTATTCTTTTTCGTCAGCTTGGTTATTATATAGAATTTAGAAAAAACACACGAGTTTTAAAGACTCTCATTTATGGTGAGGAAAAAGAAAAGGAACTGCTTTTAGCAGAAATCGAAGAAAATGCTTGGGAATATGGGAGAACACTGGTACCTGAAAATCTATTAAATGCATATGATCAAGTACGTGAATTGGATAAATTTTTGTTAAGAGATTGAAAATATCAAAGGAATCTTTATGAATGGGGCAGATGGGCTCTTTTTTATTTCGTATCGCCGGGCGATATGAAACTTGCAAATAAATCTAAAAACCTTCATATTAAAAGAAGGGAGGTGCGATATGAGACGTGATATACAACCTAATGAACGAGCTTTCACTACTAAGGAAGTGGCAGAAAAAGTGGGAATTGCAACACCCACTGTCCGAAAGTATGGCCAAATCTTAGAGCAGAATGGATATAATTTTTTAAAAGATGGCGATCGGCGTATTTTTGTTCAATCTGACATCGAAGTACTTATAGCGTTACGCGATACAGAAAAGTCTCTAGACGATACAGCTAAAGACCTTGTGGAACAACAAAAAGAAAGATTAGAAGAATCCAATGAAACAAAGATTACGATAACCAATACATATGAAAATTTACCACAAGATCCTAATCAATTAAAAGAGATATTCATGTTTTTAGCTAATGAACTCGCAGCCACACGTGAAATGAATGTCCAACTGACAAACGATATGGTAGAGCTTAAAACAAAGGTATCCCGACTTCAGCAAGATCATCATTTTATAAGTTCTACTATTGGAAATTCAGCGCAAAAAACGAATGCTAGAATTGAAAAATTAACTGAGCAACAAAAGAACCATTACGAAACATTGCTGCAACAAGAAAAACAAAAATCTGAGCTTTTACAAAAAGAAATACAAAATTTGCGGGACGAACAGAAAAAAGAATGGAATTCACAAAATGATTTCAATAAACGTTTAGAAGAAGCGATACATAAACCTAAAGAAAAATGGGGAGGAATTTTATCGATATTCCGAAAATAAATGTACCTGTTTGGATTTTTTATGCAAAATTAAGATTTATGAAGGTATTTGTAACAAATTTTAATCGACACAACTTGAAGAAAATAAACAAAAATGATTGATAAAATGGGAGTTAAGGTGCTTAAGAATCATAATAAAAATATGAGTCATCTTTAATAGAGTAATCTAGAAGGGGTTGAACGACTCTTTTTTTGTTTTATATCGCTGGGCGATACACCTTGGATTCCAGAACCTTTATCTTTAAGGAAGTCTGATATGCGACATGAAATACATATGATGAATGTCCATTCTCTTCTTAGTAAAGGGAATGCAGCACCCACAATTTCAAAAGTATGGTCTTTTTTAAATAGTGAAAAGGCCATGAGTTATTAGAGAGGGCGATCCGCGTATCTATTTTGAATCCGACAGCGGAGCCTTANNAGCGGAGCCTTATATCGTTACGCGATACGAACAAGATCCTAGATGATACAGCCAAAGATCTTGTTATCAATAAAAAGAAAGATTAGAATGAACCAATGAACGCACAGCCACGTGTGAAGCGTGACCCAGCTAATAAGCGAAATGTTCCAGTCTAAAATAAAGGTTAACCGGTTCCAGTAGCTCTTTAATAGTGTTCAACGAGAAAGGGGCTGGTCACTATTTTTTAATTCGTATCGCTGGGCGATATGCCTTGGATTCCAGAACCTTTATCTTTAAGGGAAGCCTGAGATGCAACAGGATATACATATGATGAAAGACCACACTCTTCCTAGGAAGTGGTATTGCAGCATCTACAAATTCAAAAGTTTATGAGTGAAACGGCCATGAGTTTTTTTAAAAAAGCAATCCGTGTATCTTGTCTTATCCGACAGCGGAGCCTTATATCGTTGCGCGATACGGACAAGTTCCTAAGGAATATAGCTAAGATCTTGTGAACAAAAAGAGAGATTAGAATGAACAATGAAACAGAGATTGCGACACCAGATACATTAAAAAATATACCCATCGCCCCCAATAAATATCACTATTTTTCAAATTTCAACAAATTCCCGGGAAATATTCACAAATTATGAGCTGATATCGACAAATAAATTAGAATGAAATATGGAGATTTAAGGTTAGTAGGAGGATATAGAATTAAGACTTATGATTGTCTTAATGTCATATAAAGTTTTTTCTAGTTTAATGGAACCTAACCGTAAAGTTGAACAGTTTTTGATAACCCCTGGTAGAATAAGAGAATTAACAACAACGAGGTGGCAACATGAAAGGTCGAACTCATTTAGCAGTGGGGTTAGGAATAGGAGTGGTGGCGACTGTTAGCCAAACACTTGAAACGATGCCTATCTTTTTAGTTGCATCAGGTGTGGCATCCCTTGCTCCTGATTTAGATGGAAATAATCTGTTAAATAGACGTGTAACGAAGACAGCTAAACTAATCAAAAAAGGTGGAGTTTTTGTAGGTGGGATATTAATGGTCCTGTCATTGGTTACATTCTTTTTAGATTTAAATTTCTTGTCTTTCATTGATGGAAAATGGTTTAATCAACAAAATATACTTCTACTTTTTGGGTGGGGAGCCGTTATTTTAGGACTTTCCCTGAAGAGCCAGGAAACTCTGAAAAATATACTAATGAGCATCTTCAGTTTATTCCTTCTATATTATGCAGGTGCGAATGAATTGTGGTGGCTGGTTATGTTTGCCTTATACATAGGGGTGGCTGGGTGGTTTGCACACCGAGGACCAACGCATACGATTTGGGCATTGCTCTATTGGTGGTATATGTCACATCTGTTAGAAGTTAGTACAAAGATTGACGGTTTGGCTCTTATTTCCACGATAGCTTACCTTTCGCATATAGTAGGGGATATGCTAACGAAAAAAGGGGTTAAATTTCTATATCCACTTACAAATAAAGTATTCCGAATCCGTAATTAAGGTCAAAAACCGGGACAGGAGGGTAGGTTATTTTCTAGGCATGAATACATAAAAAAATAAACCCTCGCCACAAACGTTGATGTGGCAAGGGTTTTTATTTGATCCAAACATACTTTAATCTAAATCTATAGCTGCTTTAGCCTCCTACAATACCTTAGACCCGTTCAGTACATAAAATCATCATTAGTCCTCATAATCACTTTTAAAAAGTAATCCTTTCGGGATTTCAGTCCCACGTGAGCCGCGAATGTCTGTTTCCTTCATTTCAGTTGGGTAGAACACGATGAAGTTCCCTACATTCATTGCAGCTAGTTTTTTCGGTATCGTTTCTAATTCTGGATGCCATGCCACGGTACCTCTTCTAGCGCTTAATAAAATCACAAGATCGGTTGATTTAACATCATTCAAAGCATGTTCATAAAGGGAATTCCAGGCATCAATGGATTGGAACTCGATATTAATATTAGGATGTACACGTTCGGAAACTTTTTTATAAGTTTCTATGTCATCTCGAATGACAAGGCCTTTAATTGTTGCACTGAGTTGTGAAGCTATACCCTTAATAATTGAAATTGAGTCTTCAAAGCCCGGTTTATATACGACATTATTTGGCAGAATAAAAGTCACCCGATCCATCGTATTCAACGGTTGCCTTATTTTTGTTATGAGTGAGCGCTGATAGGTATGTTCAAGGAAATTATCGATAACTTTCCCGAAGACCTTTTGGTTTCCCTCACCAGCTGCACCATCCCACCCCACGATAATAGTGGTGATTCGTTCTTCAATAGCAGCACGTTCGATCCCCCAGCCAATATTATGATCCACCCGCGTCAATAGCTTAACAGGAATATCTGCCCCTGATACATACATGAGAGAGCGTCCAAGCATTCTTTCAGCCTGTGCCACTTCATTGTTTGCCTGTTTTAAATCCTTTTGGACGATTGTTAATGGGTAAAGCGGTTCATCTGACTTCATCGCAATTCTTATCACAAACCCTAAATCGAGCAGAGATTCCATTGTATTTGGGTTCGCCATCGGGATTAATATACGTTCAGGTAGTGCATCGTCTATTACCACTTTATCTTGTGCAACGGCCAGTTTTCTGCCATATTTTTCACATAAGTATGGACCCAGAATACAGGTAACTAAAATAATAATAATGACGGCATTTATGATTTGCTGGTCAAATAATCCAAATTGATACCCAACCATTGTTATGGCTAATGTTGCTGCAGCATGTGTAGTGGAAAGACCAAACATTACCTTGTTTTCCGCATTGGAATACCCATATACTTTACTCGTAATCCAACTGGCAAGTAGTTTACTGCCAACTGCTACAATGGTGATTACTAGGATTATTAATAATGAATCAGGGCTAGATATAAGTACACGAAGATCCATTAACATACCGACAGATAACAAGAAAAACGGAATAAATAATGCATTTGCTGTAAAACGGATTCTATTCATTAATGGGCCGTGATCATAAATGTACCGGTTTAAAGCTAGACCGGCCAAGAATGCCCCGATAATTGGTTCTAATCCTACAAACAGTGATAATGCCCCTGCAACGAATAAAATGGCCAGAACAAAGTTAAATTCGATCGTTCCTTCATTATTAGAGCGCCTAAAGAACCACTTTGTCAGGTAAGGTGTACAAATTAGAACGACTACAGCAAATAGGGTTGTAGCAATAATCAAGTATCCTAAAAATCCAATTGTTAAACCGCCATCCGATGCCCCTATTATTACAGCAAGAACAAGCAATGCCAAGCTATCCGTTATTAATGTACCGCCAACTGCTGTTGTGACAGCTTTGTTTTTCGCAACACCAAGTCGGCTAATGGCAGGGTACCCTAAAAGTGTATGTGTAGAGAAAATGGCACCAAATAAAATGGCTGACAGCATACTGAGATCGAGCCATAGTCCTACTATTATTCCAAGGATTAATGGGATTAAAAAGGATAGGATGCCAAATAAAACACTTCGATTTCGGTGTTTTTTGAAACCATCAAGGTCCAACTCAAGCCCTGCAATAAACATAATAAACAATAATCCGACTGTTCCAAGCAATTCAATTGTGGAATCACGTGCTAATAATTCGAGCCCGTTTGGTCCGACGATAATTCCTGCTATAATGGGACCAATAATTGCAGGAACTCTCAGTTTACCCATCAGTAATGGGAATAACAAAAAAATTAAAACAGCAAAACCAAATATGAGAACGGGTTCTTGTAGAGGAAAGTGCATAGATATCCAACCTCACTTTCTATTAGATAACCTTTAGGATGAGTTTTTTTGGACTAGTAATAATATGAAAATTCTTGTCTCAAAAGCTATTTTAATCACTTCTCCTTTTAGGTGAAAAAATAAAGTCTAGAGATAAAATAGCTCTGTAAAAGATTGGTTGAAGCGATACTTATTTAAAAAATTACATATTCGCACTTTATGCACTCATCAATAAAGATATTACACACTTTCAACTTACGGGCAACATGATATAGGTCCAAGAAACTATACCGCCACAGGGAAATTGTAAGTGTTGCTTAACTCAGTAAGCCAACTATGCGAAATAAAATGTAGGATTCGATATACTAGAAATATAAGTAATTCTAATGTTTCTTAGACTGAAGTCTGCCAGTAAAAAATAAACGCCTATCCCCATTTTTAAATTCAGGGAACAGGCTGTCTAAGTGTTTTTATTTGTTGCTCAAAACCTTCCAAACATCTTAATTACATTCCGGTTAAGGCAAACTATCTCGCACAAATTACATAACCACAAAGGGTATACTGTTGATTACCTGTACCTTCTGCGCGAAAAATCCATTGATTAGGATGAGTACCTACAGGTTCCATCCGAGTTATTCTCGGAGATCCGGCACCAGTTAAACTAAAACCAGCCGATAATGCAATATTACCATCAGGACAAGTAATAGTTAGGGTTTGGGAACCACTACCGGTTACACAATTTGATACTATTTCAAAACTTGTTAAGCCAGGTCCCGTCTCTCCTTGAGGCCCGGTTTCGCCTTGAGGTCCTTGAG
>NZ_JBALOQ010000050.1:53191-75900 GCF_036962705.1 Bacillus sp. JJ1562 | reverse complement strand
ATACTTGGGAAGGTGCCTCCTCTATTGAAGCTTCCTCACTTATAGGTTCTTGGGAAGGTACCTCTATTTCTATTGGCGGCACTTCCTCACTTATAGACACTTGGGAAAGTGCCTCAATTGGCGCTTCCTCACTTATAGGTTCTTGGACAGATGTTTCCTTAGAAACGACAACTTCCTTAACTAATTCTTCTTCTCTGATCAGCTGATTTGCAAAGCTAGCAACTTTTTGCTGTTTTTCTTCGTCGGAAACAAACAATAGATCCGGTTCAGTTTGCTCAGTTCGTAGAATTGTAGGGGCAACCTCTTCTTGTGCTTCTTTCCATGCCCTAGCAATTGAGTCTGTATCCGTGATAGGTGTTGAAGGTAGTTCAAACTCTATAGATTCATGAGGCTTCGGCTTACTAAGACCATATACTGGGGAAGGCGTTTCAGTTAGGCGAAAGGGTTGTTTCTCTTGTAAACTAACAACGGGCTTAAGATTTGAACTCTTTTTAGGTTGTGATGTTCTTTTATGCTGAGTTCTTACTGTTGGAACCTTTTCTGTTTTTCTGATTTCTTGATCTGGAATGATTGGAAATCGAAATTTCCCCTTTGGGTATTCGTATGTAACTCTCGCCTCAATATGTTTATTTTGTCGGATTTGAGTCGTTTTACTATCAATTGGATCATCCTCGTCCGTCTTTAAAAAATGTAGTAATCTTTTTATCCAATTCACAACTATCACTCTTCCATTTTGATTCTATTCCTTATTGTAACAAAAAAGCCGCTAGTTTTCCTAGCGACTTTTGGTGTAGTCTATTTATTTTCTTGGTCGATTTTTCCCGAGGATAAAAATCGGCTCAAGCTTACCGTCTTCATAAAGAAACGATAGAGCCGTAATAGGTACACGTCCACTTGCAAAAAAGCTCATTGTCATTTGTGCAAGAATATCATATCCTGTTTCATTTTGCACATCAACTATAATCAGAACATCCTGGTGTGGCACAGCTACTGCCATCGTTCCTTTTATTTGCTGGCTCATTTTTTGTAAATAGGCATCATTCAAAATACGGCTAGCATCATACCCATCATTTTTATTGATAAAATAAAAGGTATTCCCTGCAACCTCATCCGTTTTATATGAAACATCCAGTGAACGAAGATTGAACCTTGCGATTTCACGAATCCGTTCAAACTTCCAATTCTCTTTTTCAAGCAACTTCTGATCAATCAGACGGTATGTTGTTCCTAAATCAAGTGCATAATAGATTCTTGTTTCTGCGGTATGGTCATCATATACTAAGTCTACCCCATCATTTGATTGAGTTGGGAATGAGGTTGAACGAATAACAGGATAAATATTTTTTTCTTTACCTTCCAGCTCAAGCTCACTATTCATAACCATTAACGATTCTTCAATATAATAAATGACCTCATCAAGACTTGCTGGGCCTTCTTCCTGATATTTCGCAATAATCCCTGGAAGTGTCACTGTCATTCCTTTTTTTGTTTCTTTGTCCTCAATACGTAATGTGTCTTTTTTGGGGTCGAAGGAAAAGTGCCAGTTGTGCTTTGCAAGTTTCTCTTGAATGATTTTCTTTAATTTTTTCGAGTCCATTTTCCTATTATTTTTTGAGTCCATAGAATCAATCTCCTCTCTTTTCTATGTTCTTAAGAGAGCTCATTAATGAACTGTTCAATTTCTTCCTTCGTTTTACGGTCTTTACTTACAAATCGACCAGTTTCTTTTCCATTTTCATATGCCACAAAGCTAGGGATACCAAAAACATTTAAAGTCGCACATAAATCGATAAATTCATCACGGTCAACATAGTAAAATGTAAAGTCAGGGAATGTATTTTCAATTTCAGGTAAGAATGGGTCGATAAAACGGCAATCTGGACACCAATCTGCCGAAAACATTAGTATGTTTTTTCCGTTTTGGATAATCTCTTGATATTGATCTATATTTTCAAATTTCTTCATGTTCATAACCTCCAAAATCCATATGCACCTATTATCGTATATTCTCTTTCTAAAAACAAATAAAAGCCCCTACCAATTAGCGGGGCTATAATTAAAGTTAGTATTGAACGGATGAAACAATTTCCATCATTTCTGAAGCACTTTCTGACATCTCGCTTACCTTCACTTCTGTCGTCATTTTTACTCCACCAATGCCAACTGTGACAAAGTAAAGCTTGTCCTTGTTTTCAAATGCTTTAACATATCCATAACGCTCTTTGTCTGTAAAGGATTGGTCAACTACAAACTCCTTTGCAGCGATTTCCTTATACAGAACATCACTGGTCCGTTCTTCAATTGGATTTATAAATAAAATAAAGGCTTGATCTCCTTTTTGAAGGATTACATTATATTCATCCTTGTTTTCTATCTTCATAGTAGACGGTAGATAAAAGGATACTTCTCCATTTTCACTATTTGTTTTTTCAGGTTGGGCTTTAAATGCCGTTTCAACAGATGTAACCGTTTCCTTCGATTCATCTTCAACTGATGCGCAACCTGACAAAAGTCCTACTATCAATAGCAAGGCTAAAAAAAGGACCTTCCCCAGTTTCATTTACTCTCACCCCTTAATCAAATGCGCCATGGCGTATTTGCGCCCGATTTTTATCGAGCATGCTCGAAAAATTTCCTTTAAAAAATCGTGGCATCCGCCGGAGGCTTTAACTTTTTCAGAAGAAGTGGCCGACTTCTGCTGAATATAGTTAAAAAGGAAGATTTGCTTATATTTCTCTATTTTCTATAATAAACATATTAAATTCTATGTTGCAAGACTAATTTTATAATTTTAATCAATATGTAATAAGTACCATTTTAAATTATTTAATTATTAGGCATTTTTCTTGTATGTAAATTGACCGACTAGGAGTTTTACAACATGAGTAAACATGTCTTTTCTGTTAACATAGTGATTCGTGAAGATGCCGATAGCACCTTCAGCCTTTCGAATGTCTTTTTGCTTTGTGAATTCCTCCATAACGTCTCCGAGCTCGATGCCTTTTTTTAATTCTCGAGCGATTTCATCTGGGAGGAGAATTCTTGCTCCACCTGCAATAATCGGTTCATTATTCTTGTCAAAGATCGCACCCCAATTACATAAAAACAAACCAAATTTAGATTCAACGACGCCACCCTCTAGACCAACCCCAAGGTCAGCACCTTCTATTTCAAGAGCAGTTTTAGCACGATTAATTGCACCTTGAATTGTTTCCTCATCAGAAAAAGGTTGATCAGATACACCTGAGGAAACAGATGTAGGTAAAAAGTCTGCTTCAACACCATCAAATCCCCTCATGATTGCATCTACTTTCGCAGGATTTTTTGTACCAATTGCAACTTGTAACAACTAAAACACCTCATTTCCAAAATGAATGCTCGGCAAATGCCGAGCATGTTAATTGTTTAATTAGTTTTACCCATTTTGGCGAATGGAATCTACTGTTGTACGGTCAGATGACTTTACAAGAGTAACGAGTAATTCTTTTGCAGCTGCATAATCGTCAACATGAATAATCGAAGCATGTGTATGAATATAACGAGAACAAATACCAATTACTGCTGATGGAACCCCTTCATTTGAAAGATGAACTTGACCCGCATCTGTTCCACCTTGAGAAACAAAGTATTGATACTTAATGTTATTTGATTCAGCAGTATCCAGCACGAATTCACGCATACCACGATGCGTAATCATGGAACGGTCAAAAATTCGAAGTAAAGCACCTTGTCCAAGTTTACCAAATGCATTTTTATCTCCTGACATATCGTTGGCTGGACTTGCATCAAGTGCAAAGAAAATATCCGGTTTTATCATGGTCGCTGAAGTTCGTGCTCCTCTTAGACCAACCTCCTCTTGTACAGTTGCTCCAGAATATAGCGTATTCGGTAGCTGGATGCCCTGTAATTCCTTTAACAGTTCAATAGAGAGACCACAGCCATAACGGTTATCCCATGCCTTTGCTAAAACTTTCTTTTCATTTGCCATTGGTGTAAATGGACAAATCGGTACAACCTGTTGACCAGGCTTAATACCAATACGAATTGCATCTTCACGATCATCAGCACCAATATCAATTAACATATTTTTTATATCCATTGGTTTATTACGTTGGCTCTCTTCTAATAGATGTGGCGGGATTGAGCCGATTACCCCGATTACAGGGCCATTATCTGTAATAATTTGTACTCGTTGTGCAAGAAGCACTTGGCTCCACCAGCCGCCTAGTGTTTGGAAGCGAAGCATTCCATTATCTGTGATTGAAGTGATCATGAATCCAACTTCGTCCATGTGGCCAGCGACCATGACTGTTGGACCATTAGCATCACCGCGACGTACTCCAAAAATACTACCTAATCCATCTTGTACAACCTCATCTGAGTATTTTTCAAGTTGTGTGCGCATAAACTTTCTTACCTGGTGTTCATTTCCTGAAGCTCCAGGAAGCTCAGTTAACGTTTTAAAAAGCTCTAGTGTATCCTGTTTCAATGTCATTCTCCTTCCAGATTAAAAACGTGTCGTTTTTTGTTAGATTCTATTTATGTACATTATTTAGTATATCGAAATTGTTTTTTTGTTACCATAGCGAACATAGCGAATTTTAAAAAATCAGTTATACTTGTAGTATGAATTAAGTTCGGTTAGGAGGGATAATATGAGCTGGAATAAGTTTTTATTTGGCTTTGGTGTCGGTTTTGCAAGTGCTCTTCTTTTAAAAGAAGCATTAAGTGACTCAACGATCCCCGGTGACAGAGCCTTAAAAATGGCAAAAGAAGCTTTCAAAAAAAATGGCCCCATTGATGGGTCCTGGATTCAAATGAATCCCGAAGACTACTCAAAGTCAGGAATTCAGTATCAAGTGTACAAAGGTGGCATTTCCCGTAAAATAAATCAAGAAAGCCACCAATATGAATTCGTTATGGATGCAAAAACAGGTTCTATTTTAGAGGTAAATCCTTTATAAAGTACTTGAGCTTATAAGACACGACAATCTTATAAGCTTTTTTTATTCACGAACTCTTTTCAAGGAATCAATTATTTCTCCTGCTTGATTCCATTTTATTGCTCGATAATAAGCATCATGATAAAAAACATACCACGCTTGTTTTTCGAGTCCTTCACCCATCCATCTTTGTTTTTGTTCAATTGATTTCATTGGATAATCATCATACGCCATTACCCATAACACATTTTGATGTGCATGAGTTGGCATAATATCAGCCATATGAATCGCCCGTTCATCTTTGCTTTCAAATAATATGATGGAATGACCAGCACTATGCCCACCTGTATGTACCATCGTAATTCCTTCTGCAACATCAAGCCTATCACTGAAGGTCTTTACTTGATGTTCAATTGCTTCCCAATTTTCCTTCCAGTATGTCGCTTTTGAACGGATATTTGGATTTCGCATTTCTTCCCATTCTACATTAGAAGCATAAATAACAGCGTTTTCAAAGGTAGGGACCAATTTATCATGCTCCCATTTTGTAAGACCACAAGCATGATCAAAGTGAAGATGAGTCATTAAGACTATATCAATATCGCTCGTTGCAAGTCCTAGTTCTGCCAATGATTGATCAATTGAAGACTCCTCAAGAACGCCGAAATTTCGTTTTAGTTTATCTGTTAGCTTCCCATTTCCAATTCCGGATTCAATTAAAATATTTTTTGTGCCTGCTTTAACAAGGATTGGATCCGTTCGAAGCTCTATTTGATTTTTTTCATTTTGTGGATATTTTCTTGACCATAATGGTTTAGGAACAACACCAAACATAGCTCCACCATCTAAATTTGTTACTCCGCCATTAAGCCAAGTAAGTGTAATATCACCAATTGTAAGCTGCTCCATTCTTTCCCCGCCCCTCTCGTTTATGATGCATTCATTTTATCATTATTAAGAAAATTATAAAATAACAAAACCCATAAACCTAATGGTTCATGGGATACGTTTCGGTTATTTATTTTGATATCGAACTTCAGAGCGATAAATAGGATGCCCCATCTCAGAAAACTTTTCTTCATACTCCGTCATGATATTTCCTTCAAAGTCAGATTTATGCAAATCAAGACTTACAAATGTTAAAAGGAGACCATATTCAGAAAAACTTCGAAGCGAAAATTCAAATAACCCTCGATTATCTGTTTTAAAATGGATTTCTCCCTCATCAACTAGAATGTCCTCATACATGCTTAGAAATGTTTTGTACGTTAATCGACGTTTATCATGTCGCGTCTTTGGCCAAGGATCACTAAAATTAAGATAAACTCGTTCGATTTCACCTTTGTCAAAAAAGTCCCTTAAGTTTACTGCATTTTGATTTAATAACTTGATATTTGGAATTTCTGCCTCAATCACACGATCTAAAGCCGAGACGATAACACTTTCATATAATTCTATCCCAATATAGTTGATATCAGGATGAGCTTTTGCCATTTCTGTAACAAATCTTCCTTTTCCAGTACCTACTTCTATATGAATCGGATTATCATTTCCAAAAATTTGCTTCCAGTTCCCTTTTTGATCGATTGGGTTTTCGATTACGTATTGTGGGTATGACGCTAATTTTTCCTTCGCCCACGGTTTATTGCGTAAACGCATGATTGCCACCTCATTTAAATTGTATCGCACAAAAGGATAACATGTCCTTACCATTCGTGCAAGGCTCTATTTTAATTATAATTCCCAAAAAAGAAAACCCACCAATGGTGAGTTTCCGGTTTTACATCGTATAAAAAAGAGCGTTTCATGGAAATGTAGTATATAGACAATATCAAAAAGGAAGTGTTTTAAATGCCTCTAGATCATACACATCAAATGGATATATTAAAGGATATATTATCCAACCATCAAATGGATTGCTGTGGGACAGTTTCTGAATGTGAGCAGTTAGGGAGATTAATTCAATCTCTCATTGCAAATCCGAATATTGACCAGAGTGTAAAACAAGTTTTAACCGATGTCTATTATTATAGTCAACAAGGTCAATATACCCAGCATCTCGATAATCATATTGAATCGCATCAAAATCAAATTAGTCAGTGGATATCTGATATTGACCAATACTCATAACAATTTCTCTAAATATTGCAGCCAATGAAGAACTTCTTTGTCCTTATTTTTCAGATGATACAAACCTAAGAGATTTAGTGATTGTGCAACCACATACCATTTCATACGGAGATGTAAATGATCCGTTAACTCCATTCCATAAAGACTGATCCATTTTGGCCAGTCTTCTTTTTTTATATACCAATGTAAAAGCATACCAATATCAGCAGCAGGATCCGCAATCATTGCTCCATCCCAATCAATTAAGTAGAGCTCATCATCATCTGACAATAACCAATTATTATGATTGACATCTGAATGGCAAACGACATTATGGTCTGTTTTGACATTATCTTGTTCTTTCTCTAAGAACTTGATTGCTTTGTTCACAATATCAATTTTTAGTAAATCAGGATGTAATTTCTGTACAACATCTTGCAAAACATCCTTAGCTTCTATAGGCTTCTTTCCTATACGTCTAAGCATTTCTAAAAGTTCATTCGACTGGTGAATTTTTTTAAGCAAACCTGCGACATTTTCACCATTCATGTCAACTGGCTTAAGTTCTCTACCACTTAGCCATTGTTGTGCAGTCACAACATCACCATTTTCTAGGCGTTTCGTCCAAATTAGCTTTGGGACAATACCTTCTGCGGAAAGGACAGCTAGAAATGGGGATGAATTTCTTTTTAGAAATATTTTTTTATCATTTAATTGGGCAAAATACGCGTCCCCCGTTGCACCACCCGCTGGGGAGAATTCCCACTCGTTGCCTAATACGTATGTAAGCCAGTTTATCTCCAATATAAACACAACATTTCCTAATAAATGTAAAATAAAAAAAGACAGCTATTGATGATCTATATAACAATAGCTATCTTACTAAATTTTAGCGTTCAATTACAATTAAATCAAGAAAAAGTAACATTTTGAATCTAAAAAATAGGTAAAACAACTCTGGTAAGCGATACTAATTAGGCTTATTTAACCAAAAAGGGAAGTTTTCGATGTTGGACTTCCACCTGTACAGGAATTTGTCCGATTAATTCACCATCTGCATGTACTAGCATTTTCTCATCAGATTCAACCTTTATATTTACTCCCCTATGTTGTGCAATTTCTTTAAACTTTGTATGGGCCCCAAAAAACACAGTTACAAACACGAATAAGAGCTTTAATCTTGAAAGATTATGAACGACTGTAACATCAAAGATACCATCCATTGTGTTAGCTTTTGGGGAAATTTTCATACCCCCACCATAAAAGGGTTGATTAGATACTGTTACAAACCAAACATTGTCATATTGATAGTATTTTCCATCTATGTTTAACGAAACACTCGTAAGGTGATAGGAAAAAAGGAGACGAATAAGGGCGCCAACATAGGCTAATGATCCTAGATGAACTTTATTTAAATACTTTTTCATTTTCGATTCATTCGTTAGCTTTGAAACCGCTGCATCAAAGCCTGTACCTAAGCTACTCACAAAATAGGAGCTGTTCGATTTTCCTTGGACCCTACATTTTCCGATATCAAACCATTTTCCCTTATTTGACTTGTTTCGAAGGATAAAGGAAAGTGCGTCTAGTGGTGACTTTGGAACTTTAAATCCTCTTGAAAAATCATTTCCCGACCCAGCTGGGATATATCCCACTTTTATTTCGGGGTAATGCACCATCCCATTAACAACCTCATTAATCGTTCCATCCCCACCAACAGCAATAACAGCCTCGACTTTGTCCTCAAACATGGATCCGATTTGTCGTGCCAATTCCTGTGCGTGATTTGGGTGTTTTGTGAAGAATGAGCGGTAATAGACTTTTTTTCGTTCAAGCTCATGCTTTAGCTTTTTCCAAACCTTTAATCCTTTACCATTTCCGGCCTTTTGATTAACAATAAAAATTAATAGTTTCATAGTTTATCCTCTAGACAATTCGACATTCATGCTTTAATAGTATTTTATATTTATAAAGAAGGCAATATGAAAAAAGGATGCTAATGCATCCTAATCCATTCTACGAACACAGACTGTCTGACAATATTGCAGTAAAGCATTGCCTGCTTTTAACTGCATATGTTTTAATGGAGAACTCATATTTCTTAAAGAAGTAAACCACTCTTCATAATTTCGCTTTTCCACTAATTCTACATCATAAGGTACAAGCGGAAAATCAAAGTAACCTGTTCGATTCAATATCACTTTTCGAATCGGTAACTCGATCCCATATAGTGAATAAATCGTGCGGACAATCCCATCCATGCGATCAAGTTCAATCATCGGTGATAACACTTTTTTATCATGGCGCCCGCTTTTTTCTGTCCAAAACCGTTCATGTGAACCAAGAAACACACTGTTTTCTTCACCTTCAAGGATGGTGATTAGCCAGGTTGTTGTGGGGCTAATGATAATGATTTCCACTTCAACAGGTGCTTTTTTCAATTTGAATATAGGTCTATATAGGACTAGATAAGTGTCTGGAAATCGTTGAAGAAAATATTTTAATTCCGGATCCCTGTAAAATTCCTTGTCGACAAACGATTTTTCACGAACTGTAGAGCTTGCCCACTTCATCTGAAATTCAAAAATATGATCAAGAAATTGTTGCTTCAGTTCATCGACCGACCCTGATTCTTTTGCTTTCGTCTTTACCCATTGTTGTTTTTTTAGGCGGATATACTGTCCGGGATACCGAAACATATCAACCTCATATCGAGAAACATAATCTTGCAGTTTTATTAATTGTCCCAACTTTATTACACCTCATCATATTAAAAAAGAAACCAATACCGGCAATATTACCGACGTATAAACAGCGCTCAAGATCATCGCAATCGAGCTTATTGCTCCTTCATTTGTTCCTATTTCTAGCGCTCTTGCCGTACCAATTCCATGTGATGCTGTCCCGAACCCTAAACCAACACCAACAAAGTGATCGACCTTTACCATTTTTAAGAGTAATGGACCAAACACGGCACCTGAAATTCCGGCAATCATGACGTATACAGCTGCAAGCGCAGGAACCCCCCCTGTTACACTAGCTATATCCATCGCAACCGGAGTCGTAACTGATTTTGGAGCGATTGAAAGCATGATTTCAGGGTCTATTGCTAATACTTTTGAAAAATAAAGCCCTGTTGCAATTCCAGCCGTTGAACCTACAAAGACACCTATTATTATAGGCATGAAAAATTCTTTTAGAGATTTGCGATTTTGATATAAAGGATAGGCTAATGCTACAACGGCAGGACCAAGTAGCTCATCAATCCATTTTCCACCCAACATATATGTTTCATATGGAATGGAGAAAATGAGTAAGAAGATAAGGATTATCAATGTAGTTGTTGCAATTGGCACAAGTAACGGGTGAGTGATTCGTTTATACAGCCTCGTCATCAATAGGAAAATAACAATCGTACAAATGATTGAAGCAATTGTAAAAACAATATTCATGCCCCGTAGCCCTCCTCAATATTCTTGCTTTGCTTTTTCCTGGTCGCAATTTTTTCACCAACTACACTTGAGATAAGCATTACAAGAAATGTACTCAATAATACAATGGCTACAGTTATAATTCCCTTCCCATTAAAAAAGGATAGGTAATCCATAATCCCAACGGTTGCCGGTACAAAGAGAAGTGCTAAATAGGTGAGCAAAAATTGTGCCCCATCTCCTAACCATTTATCTTTGATAATTTTTGTATGCAACAATAAAAACAACAAAATCATCCCAATAATACTTCCTGGTATGGATGTGTGCAAAAGCCCTTGTATCAAGGTTCCCACCCAATAGATCAGATATAAAAGGGCGATTTGAATACAAATCTTAACATATCTCATCGATTATTCCCCTTTTTAACTCAATGAAAAAATAGATAACGGCTGATACTTTGGCGATCGGTTCATATGGGTTTGATATAACACGAAATGTTCCGCTTTAATGATTGCTTTGTCTTCCTTGGGTTGCACGATATCCTTTAATAGTGTTGGCAAAAATGGAGTTTCCGATTTCCATTTTCTCGCCATTGTTATATGCGGAGTAAATGGCCGCTTATCAAGGGAAAAACCCAAGTCAGTACACGCTTCATATACATCTTTTTGCAGTGCACGTAATGACTCGCTTTCCTCTACTCCCGCCCAGAAGATACGTGGAGAGGCTGATTTTCCAAAGATGCCTAAACCATTTAATTGAAGTGTAAATTTTTCGTGTTGCTTCGCAATTTCGGGCATTTGCATTTTTATCGCAGTTAGTTGTTTAAACGATGCCTGCCCTCCCAAAAAAGCAAGCGTAATATGTAAATCCTCTGGATGAACCCAAGACTTAAACGGCAACCGTGGTTCAAGCATTTCTCGCCATTTGAACAACAACTCTTTTGTCTCGGCTGGAAGTGCAAGTGCAAGAAAATAATGGGTTTGATGCTCCATTTGAAAGCCCCTTTTAATGTCATTTGTTATTCAATTATTTTAGCAAACTTTGCTGGAAAGGGAAACTTAGGGTGAGGGATTAGATTTACTAGAAGAAATATACGCGGTGGCGTAGAGTGCCAGTGTGTTTTAAATTTAGGGATAGAAAAATATTTCTTGCTGCGGTTGGAGATGAAAGGTTTAAGAAGTCCCTTAGTTGACTGTTTGTAATGGAATTGCCGATGATTAATTGATAATCAATTAGTGATTGTAGATAAGACTTATTTGAGGAATAATGACAGGATTTACAATGCCATAGCCTTTCAGTTCTATACATGGGAAGTTTGCCACATTTCGGACAAACTACTCCCTTAATTAAATCCTTTTGATCTACCCTAAATTGTTTAAGAATATCTTCATCAAATGGAGTGTGTTTTTTCAAAAGTGACTTTGATAATCTTTGAAGTTGTTTTTTCTCATAAAATTCTTTTCTATGTCTCTTTTCAAATAGATCTGTTCTTGTAAGAAAACTGGAGCTTTTTATTACCTTATGAATTTGTTTGTGATCATTGCTTGCGGATATAATTGACGATGTATTTGTAAAAACGACTAAAGTTTCAATTGGGATTGGAGGAAATTTTAAATATTGTAACATTCGTCTAATTTGCATCTGGTGTCTATTGATTTGCGCGATTGGACAGGAGTATGCCTTCTTTTTATCGTCAATGGTTTGAATAAGTTGCTCAAACTTCCCTTCAAAATAAAGTTCACCGCGATAATTCTTCGCATCAATGATTAAAATATAAGTTGGACTAATTAGAAGAATGTCAATTTCAAAGTAATGTTCCCCGGAGATATCTGGAAGGCGTAAATTATGAAGAGTTAAATAGTCTTTTTCCTTTAAAAAGCTCAAATAATACTTTAAGGATTGCTCGCCTCGGTATCCAGACATTCGTTTTCCGTATTCTTCCCGAATTGCTGCATATTTTGGATGGGATTCATCTAATCTTCTTAGAAGCGCCTCCAATTTTCGTAATCTAAGTGGCATTTCAAGTTCTTTTTTGGTCATATTGCCGACTCCTTTTTTATTTCTAACTCTTTTTTCTACAAATTTGGTTAAAATCCTGCAAATTTCATAAGACATTTTTTATAAAAACGATACTTAAAAATTTCTATCGGTTTTATTTGGGTCCTATCGATTTTATTTTCGTTCTATCGATTTTATTTTGATTCTATCGATTTTAGCAACATTCCACACAAAAGCCCGCCATCCTTGGCGGGCCACTAACTAATTTTATTTCGCTAATTCATATATTGCTTGAGCGTAGATGGCAGTAGCTTTTAGTAAGTCATCTACTAAAATAAATTCATCCTTTTGGTGGGCAACATCAGGTCGTCCTGGGAACAATGGTCCAAAGGCAACGCCTGCTTCTAAGGACCTTGCATATGTACCTCCACCAATTGAAACTAAAGTAGCTTCTTCACCTGTCTGTTCTTCATATACTTTTTGAAGGGTTTGAATCAACGGATGATTATTATCCACATGGTGAGGTGCAGAATTGCTGTAATTCATAAGCTCAAAACCAATTTCCTCGCACACTTCTTCAAGTTTCTTTTTCGTAACAGCCATATCATTTGTTACTGGATAACGTAGGTTTAAACCAAGTCTTCCACCTTCTGCAGCAGAATAAGAAAGCTTTCCAACATTGATGGTTAAGTCACCTGTGATCTCGTCGCTATAAGCAACACCTAAGCTTCTTCCCCTTGAATCCCCCACAAAGTACTCATTTACAATGCTTAAATAATTATTTGCTTTTTCATCTAATGAATACCCTTGTAAAAATGAGGCCAAATATAGACCGGCATTTTTCCCATGGTCTGGCTCCATTCCGTGTGCTGATACGCCTTCTAACTGAAAAATTACAGTATCCTCATCACAAATGCCTCGCCCCATTAACGAGTTCTTGTCTAAAAACTCTTGAAATGCATTGACCATTTCAAGTAAATTGCCTGTGCCTTCAAGCTTAGCCTCGGCAAAATCCGGAACCATGTTGTAGCGACGTCCTGAACTGAATGACTCTAAATGAAGCTCAGCATTAGCAGAAAGGTCCGATTTTTGAACTAAATCAAAATCTGCAATTCCTTTTTCAGCATAAATGATAGGAAAATCTGCATCAGGCGCAAAGCCCATCGTCGGCATTTCCTCGTGTTTGAAATAATGGTCCACACAACGCCAATCACTTTCTTCATCTGTTCCAATAATCATTCGAACGCGCTTTGATAGTGGGAGATTTAATTCCTTTATAATTTTCATCGCGTAATACGCTGCCATTGTAGGTCCTTTATCGTCTAAAGAGCCTCTTGCAATTATTTTTCCATCATGAATTTCCGCACCATATGGATCACTGGACCAGCCATCTCCTTCTGGAACCACATCAATGTGACATAATATCCCGATTAATTCTTCTCCAGTGCCCATTTCGAGATGGCCTGCATATCCATCTAGATTTTTAGAGGTAAAGCCATCCTCACTGCCTTTGTCCAATAAATAATGAAGTGCCTCATCAATTCCTGCTCCAAACGGCGCAGTCGGGGTTCCATTTTCTTCATCAAGAACACTTTTTATTCTTAAGAACTCCTGAGTATCTTTTATTAGTTGATCTTTACGTTTCTCTACTTCTTCTAACCAGTTAATATGTTCCATCTGAATCCCTCCTTACAGTATGATCAGTAAATCAAATACGCCAAGGCGTATTTGTGCCCGATTTTTTTAGGCCCACACGATGTGGGTCACAGAGACGTTGCCACAGGATGTGGCGTTCTTAGTCTTTGATCTTAAGCTCGAAAAATTTCCTTTGAAAAATCGTGGCATCCGCCGGAGGCTTTAATTTTATTCAGCCAAGGGGGACCCCATATAATTGTATACTTTTAATGCATTCACTCCACCATTATAGAAGTAACGGACTTAAGGTGAATAAAATTAATACTAAGCCCACTATTGATATTACAGGAAGCGAAATGAAATTCACAATATAGTTTTCCGTCTGAAGACGAATAATATCATCCTTTCTTACGTTGACGATAAAATGATTGGACAATATTCGATTACTTACAAGCTTTACCCACATTCTTAGAATGATAATAAAGCCAAAAAAGATTAAACATTTAATCCAAATGGGAGGAATGATAAGCAAGGCTGCCGTTGTGATACTTGTGATTTGTAAACCTTGAAACAGATTGGATTTGTTCCGAAAAAATACTTTTACACATAATTCTTGCAAGCTCTTCCTACGATTGCGATTTTTAAAAATTCGTTTTGAGTTTCGATAAAAAAGCGGACTCCGTTTCTTCTGATTTGGCACTTTTTCCACATATTCTGAAAGGAGAAAAATTGAATTTACATACATAAGCTTTGCTTGTTTCTCAGTATCAACATCGGAAGAAAATGTTGTAAGCCTGTTGATCCTTCTAGAGGAGTTCAATAAAAATAAAAGCCATTGAAATAGACTGAGGATAAGTAAAAATATAACAGACGTATCTAGGGACCAATTTACAAGTAAGACCGAGTAAGCCCCAATTGCAATGAAAAGCAAAATCGTGTAAAAGCCCTTTTTCCATGTTGAAACAATAGCATCTAAGTACTGTTTCCACCCAAGTATGAGTGCCTTTAAGCTGATAAAATAAATGGCTAATACAGAAATTTCAATTAAGGATAGTTTGTAATGTTTTAATAAAAATGGTGACAAAGCAGCAACTAAAAATAGTATTCCTAAACTATATCCAAGCACATATAGATTTCTTGTCCATTTTTTCAAAGTAATCACAAGATGGCGTTTTTGTATTAGAAATAATTGGTCTGCCTCCTCCAAGAATGTCCGAATACGACCGTGCCAGCAGAAAAAATAAACCAAGCTAAATAAAAATAAAAGTGGGACACCGCTTACCCAACTCGGAATTTCAGACCACCATGTATAATAATGATAGCCTCCAATCGCAATAGCAGGAATGAATAAATATAGAAAAATCGTCCAGTCTACAACACTTCTAAATACTCCCCACTGATACGCTATTTCCTTACGAAATCGAGTTATAAACAGATTGTTATTCATAGGAGGACTCACCTTGCACGATTTGGTTAAAAAAACGGAGGAGCGAGCCTTCATGTAGATTAGCTTTTGTGCGGATGTCATCAAGATTTCCCTGAGCTTTTAGTCTACCTCCTGCTACCAATAAGAAACGATCACATACTCTTTCTGCAGTATCTAGGACATGTGTACTCATCAAGATTCCTGCTCCGCGCTGTTTCTCCAATTCGATAAGCGTTAAAAAATCCTGCATCGCCATCGGGTCTAATCCAACAAATGGTTCATCAATAATATAAATATCAGGTTTTATGAGAAAAGCAGTTATGAGCATTACCTTCTGCTGCATTCCTTTAGAAAATGTACTTGGTAGCTTATGAATCACTTTTTCCATATGGAAGAGCCCAACCAATTTCATCGCCCTTTCATTAAAGTGAGCGTCTTCAATCTCCATCACCCCTGCCGCCAAGTCGAGGTGTTCCCATAAAGTCAATTCATCGTAAAAAATCGGTCTTTCCGGGATATACGCATATGTATGGTTATTAATAAAATCAATTTTTCCATTGGTATTTTCTAATAATCCAAGAATCGTTTTTATTGTTGTACTTTTCCCGGCACCATTTGGCCCAATAAGCCCAACAATTTCACCACGTTTAATCAAAAAAGAAAGATCTTCTACAATCTTACTGTTTTCTTCATATCCAGAATTCTGAATCGAGACTTCCAATAATGTCTGTTCCATAAACAACCCCTCCACCAATACATACGAAAATCACCCCAAAAAAGTTCCCTCACTTTAGACAAGCTTTACCAAACTGTAATTAAAATGTAAAAAACAGAATAGTAGAAATAATATATGATAATAATAGATACAAAAGAAGATTTTTGACAATTTATGTAGAAATAGTCATACTATTCAGATACAACTATATATATATAGCAAACGCACCTGCAAAGAAATGAGGTGATAAGGGACATATATATACGATTGTTCACCTAATACAATGAAAACCTATTGCAAAACGCTATTTTTGGATATTAATTTGGTAAGACTGAGGCATGTTGATCATGTACAAAAATGATAAGGAGTGGTTTTTTGAAGCCTTCAACAAACCGTATGTTAACTCGTATCAAATCAGTCTACATGTTTATTAACGAAAATGGGACTGTAACAACACAGGAACTTGTGGACGAATTTGGAACTACATCACGAACCATTCAGCGTGATTTGAATGTGTTAGCATATAATGATCTGGTTCGCAGCCCTAGCCGAGGAAAATGGACCATCACAAAGAAGAAAGTCAAAATATCGTAGCAGCGAACATAAGGGGCGCATGGAGAAGGTAGCAAATAACTTCACAATTAGAAGGCCTTTACATACAGATACAAATGTAGAAACTAGATTCTAATGAAAAAGGGGCTGTCACACAAAGACAGCCCTTGTTAATTTTTCGTATACGTTTTTAATAACATAACCTCTTCGTCAGTGAGCTCACGATATTCACCAAGGTCAAGCGTTTCATCTAGTGGCAATGGCCCCATTTTAATTCTTTTCAAATAAACGACACGTTTTCCTACTGCTTCAAACATTCGTTTTACTTGGTGGAATTTTCCTTCCTCGATGATGACTTCAATCTCAGAACGTAAGCCACTACTTATGATTGTAAGAACAGCTGGCATTGTTTCATATCCATCATCAAGGGTAACTCCGTTTCGAAAAGCTTCCACATCCTCAACCGTTACCTCACCGTCTATGATAGCCAAATACGTTTTCGGAACATGTTTTTTGGGAGAAAGCAATTGATGTGCAAGCTGCCCATCATTCGTTAGAAGTAATAGCCCTTCCGTATCCTTGTCCAAACGCCCCACCGGAAAAGGCTTGTAGACCGTATCTTCCATTTCTAACAGATCTAAGACTGTATCATGAAGATAATCCTCTGTTGCGGAAATAACTCCTTGAGGTTTATTCAACATTAAATAGATGAATTCCTTGTATTCAATCACTTCTCCATGAACGGTGACCGTATCTGATTCAACTTTAATATGCTTACTAGAATCTTTGACCGGAACGCCATTTATTTGAACTGCTCCTGATTTTAATAAGCCTTTAACCTCTTTTCGACTTCCAAAGCCTCGATTGGCAAGTAATTTATCAATTCGCAATGCAATTACCTCCTTTACCTGTACAAATACCCATCTTTATAAGAATAGGCGTTTTATTCATTGCACAAACGCCCTATATACATACACTGTTACTGTAATTTTAAAAAGAAAAAGGAGCGATTACACATGTATTATTATGATTATCGTCAACAACCTTTCCAACCCGGATTCCCTGGAGGCCCCGGATTCCCTGGAGGCCCCGGATTCCCTGGAGGTGGCGTTGGAAACATTAACCGTCGTCTCGATCAACTCGAACGTCAAATCCTAAGATTAGATAACCAAGTTGATCGTTTAGATCGTCGTGTTGATCGAATTGAACGCCGCTTAGGATTGCGTGATTTCCAAGAATAACACCTTGGGAACCTTCTAACCCCGGGATTAACCGAACCTCACACACATACTTGAATGTAAGATTTGAAAAAAGGCTGTCAATTACTGCACAGCCTTTTTCCCATTTCTTGATAAAAATGCAAATCGATTGCCAATTAGGACCTCTAATAGGCGTGAACGATATGCTAAATATAGGTACGTAACAGCACCAACAGCAATTCCTATTATTAATACAAAGATTGACTGTACTCTGCCATTCTCGTAACCGACAATAAATGATAATAACCATTCAATCAATAAAATCGCCAATGCCATCAATGTCGCAAAAATAGCCATTAACAGCGATCTTCTTGCAAACAATGAATAACTATATCCTGCATGTCTAGAAATCATCCAGAAGCAATAAGAAATGGCTACTGTGTATCCTAAAGCAGTAGCAAGAACCGAACCAATCTCCCCAAACCATGTTATAAACAGACTATTGAAACTGATTTTGAGAATGAGTCCCATAAACAAACTCACTACCGCAAATTTTTGCTTATTAATTCCTTGTAAGATAGCTGCTGCAATCGAATAAAACGAAAATAGAATCGCTACAGGCGCATACCATCTTAATATTCGGCCACCTGCCTCACTCATTTCAAATAGCGCATTGAAGGTCGGGTACGCTAATACAGATAAACCAACAACTGCCGGTAAAACCAACAGGACACAAATTTGAAATGTCTTATCAATTTGACTTCTAAGTAGCTTAAAATCTCCTGATGTAAATGAATTTGTAATAGTTGGAACAAGGGTCAAACTAAATGCCGTTGCTAAGGATACAGGAATCATGACTAATTTTGGAACCATAAATGTTACATATGAAAATAATCCCTCCGATACATCTTTGTCAAAACCGTTTTCGATCATTGTCCTGTTAAAGGTTAATTGGTCAACGTATTGATATAGAGGAATCGAAAGTCCAACAAGGACAAACGGTCCTGCATAGGAGAAAAGCTCCTTGAACATTTCCTTTGTTGTCATATCCGTTTGTGGTCTACTTTTTGCGAGCATTTCATTTAAATATGGTTTCCGTTTAAACCAATACCACAGGAGTACCGCAAGTCCTCCAAGTGCCCCGACAAACGCACCAAATGTGGCTAAACCAACTGCGAATACCCTTTCACCATCCATCACCTTCATCACAATAAAGGTTGCAGACAGGACGAATAAAATACGAACAATTTGTTCTATAACCTGTGAGACAGCCGTTGGTCCCATTGATTGATGTCCTTGGAAAAAGCCTCGTTGAATACTCATAATCGGTACTACAAGTAAGGCAAAACTCACCATTCGAATGACATATGTAACATCTTCAATCGTATTCTTTGCATCTTCTCCACCTAGAACAATCGGCGCAAGAATCGGTGCAAGTAAGTTAAGGATTGTAAAGCCTAATATACCGGTAAGTCCCATTACGATCAGTCCGGATTTATACATCCTTATTCCGGTATGATAATCGCCAAGGGAATTATATTTCGAAACAAATTTTGAAACAGCAGCTGGAATTCCCGCTGTTGATATAAATAAGAAAATTGTATATTGTGCATACCCATAAGAATAAAGGGCAGAACCAATATCTCCAACTAAATAAACAAATGGAAAAACATAAATCATTCCAAGTACTCGAGAAATATATGTAGCAAGGGTTAAGACAAACGTCCCACGCAATAATTTTGAATCTGACATATAAAATCCCCAATCTTTAGTTTTGAAGACTAACTAATCAAGTTTATCATATTTATAATATTTAATAACCTAAAATTATTTGTCTGTTTCATGACATATTGGCTTCTTTAGCTATGTAATGTATAGTTTAGACTTGTTAGTTTTGAATTTCAACGTTATTCTATACTCCGTTCCCATGATATGATGTAAATAAGAAACAATAGGAGTGTGGAAAGCCATGAATCATATTATATTGTTTGATGGCGTTTGTAATTTTTGCAATAGCAGTGTGCAATTTATTCTGAAAAGAGATTCGAAACAACTTTACCATTTTGCGTCGCTTCAAAGTGATGCTGGAAAAGCATTATTGAAAAAACATGGTATTCCTGAAGATACTAATAGTTTCGTATTAATTGAAGGTGATCGTTTTTTTACAAAATCAAGTGCGGCGCTTAGGGTCTGTCGTAATCTAAAAGGTCTCTACCGCTTTCTTTATATATTTAGATTTATTCCAGCACCAATTAGGGATATATTTTATCATGTAATTGCCAATAATCGTTATAAATGGTTTGGGAAACAGGAAAGCTGTATGCTTCCTCCACCTGATGTTCGTAAACGGTTCTTAGATTAAAAAGGAGTGTTCGATTTGCAGTATGATGTAATTGTAATTGGAGGAGGGCCTTCAGGCTTAATGGCTGCGATAGCCGCTGCTGAGCAAGGGGCGAAGGTTCTTCTTTTAGATAAAGGGGATAAGCTTGGAAGAAAGCTTGCGATTTCAGGTGGAGGACGCTGTAATGTCACAAACCGGCTTCCAATCGATGAAATCATTAAGCATATTCCAGGGAATGGCCGCTTTTTATATAGTGCTTTTTCTGTTTTTAATAATGTAGATATTATTACTTTCTTTGAAAAATTAGGGATTCAACTTAAAGAAGAGGACCACGGGAGAATGTTTCCAACCACTAATAAAGCCCAATCAGTGGTCGATGCATTGTTAACTAGACTCAAATCTTTAGATGTGCATATCAAAACAAACACACCGGTTGCTAAGCTTGAATACAAAGATGGACATGTCGCTGGTGTTCATTTGAAAAACGGCGAATACTTTGGGGCTAGCTGTATCGTAGTCGCTGTCGGCGGTAAATCCGTGCCACAAACGGGATCGACCGGAGACGGATATGCTTGGGCAGAAGCTGCTGGTCATACGATCACAGATCTATTTCCAACTGAAGTTCCAGTTACATCTGATGAAGATTTTATTAAAAACAAAACCTTACAAGGTCTAGCACTACGTGACGTTGCTGTTAGTGTGTTAAATCCAAAGGGAAAAACAGTGATCACCCATCAAATGGACATGCTGTTCACTCATTTTGGTATTTCGGGACCTGCGGTTTTACGCTGTAGCCAATTTGTTGTAAAAACGATGAAGAAATTTAAGGTTGACCGTGTAGTTATGAGTATTGATGCACTTCCATCAATGAACGAGGAACAAATCTTTCAACAGATTTTAAAACTAGCAAAAGAAGATCCAAAGAAAGCTCTTAAAAATATAGTAAAAGGGTTTTTACCAGAAAGGTATCTCCTATTTTTATTAGAGAAAAATGAAATCGACCCTCAGGTTACCTATGCAAATTTGTCTCATGATAGCATTCGTGCCTTTGCTAAGGATTGCAAACAATTTCAGTTCACAGTCAACGGGACACTATCGATTGAAAAAGCATTTGTAACAGGTGGTGGTGTTTCAATAAAGGAAATTCACCCAAAAGAAATGGAATCAAAGTTCATGAAGGGGCTCTTTTTCTGCGGAGAAGTTCTTGATATTCACGGATATACTGGCGGCTATAACATCACCTCAGCCCTTGTGACAGGTAGATTAGCCGGAGAAAACGCAGGAAAGCAATCCAATACCATACGTAACTAATATAGAGCCTAACCCAACAAACATTTGTGGGTTAGGCTCTATATATGATCATCGCTGAAAAACAAAAAATTTGTTCATCCTCTTGGTCACAGGAAACCCCAACTTGGAATTTAACCTCTACAATATCATGTTCATCCACATTCTCAAAGAATCTATTCATCTTATGCTCTAAATCCTCTTCATGCTCTTCATCAAACACCTTAACTTTTAACGCCATAAACTCCACCTCCAATACTAGTATTGACAGAGTTTTAGATTGTTAAGCTTATAATCTAGGTTTTTTTCTTCTTTTCCAGATAATGAATCCGACAATTAATAAGATCACGATTATAGAGACATACAAAACAGGATTGGATTCTCCCAGTTCATCTCGCAAGTCCACTTTTTCAGTTGGTTCTTTCCCCTTGCCGAGTATTGTTAAATCCTCACCTGCTGCAGATAATAATGCCGTTCTTTCACAATATCCCGTTTCTAATTGATTTTTATCCCCGTAAGCATATACAATGTATTCCTTATTTAATTCAAATTCATAACCACAGCTTGCACCTGATCTTGCAGTGCTTACGATGACCTGTGAAGTATTGGCTCCCTTCCAGCTTTCGTTAACTTCAAATAACATTTAATTGGATCACCACTTGATTGGCTGTAGGAAAATTTATTTTCATCAACAAGATCAATCACCTTTCCGGAAAAAACGGCTGTTTTTCTATTTAACTCATCTTCTACTGATTGAGGTTGAGCACAATCACATGCTAATGCCTGACGAGGGATAATGCCCATAGAAATCAGAAAAAGTAACAATAGGACAAGTATCCCTTTTATATATTTCAAATCGTCGCCCCCCTTTTTATGTATAGTCGAAAATAGAAACGAAAGGTTGCACCAAAGTTCAGAACACCTTCTGGTATTTTTATTATTTGAGCCATAACTTCGGGAATTTACGCTAGGACTTTTTCCTTTTTTATACAATAGTCATTACTTATCTGGCATTTATGCTAGGACCTTTTCCTTTTTTATACAATAGTCATTGTTTATCTGGCATTTATGCT
>NZ_JBALOQ010000050.1:40352-53115 GCF_036962705.1 Bacillus sp. JJ1562 | reverse complement strand
TGGCATTTATGCTAGGACCCTTTTCCTTTTTTATCAAAAATGGCTTTTCTTATTCTTCAATGAATAATTTATATTAATGAATTTCCTTTCTTTCAAAAAAACCAGTAAATAAAAAGCAGGTTATGAAAGCTACTCCTGTTACAGTGATGGCCATAACAAGACCGATAAAGGCCATAAATGTATCATCCCCTGGAAATTGGGGCTCAAGTGTAACAATCATGTAGGCAAAAACAAGCGTGAGTATTAAATAAAAGCTGCTGCCGATAAACCCTCTTAAAATCCGCCCCTTCTTATCACCATTCCATGCATATAAAACGATAGTCCAGCAAACCAAACTTATAAGAACAGCCCCAAACATAATGATTAAATGAATATAGGGGATCGTTAAAAAGCCTAATCCAAAGAGAATTAATAAAGTAGAGCCGAATAATATTGCATTTAAAACAAATAAAAATAGCCCACTTAGCCATGGTTTTTGAAACCACTCATAGCTTGATAGTTTTTTTACTAGTCGATTACCAGGCCCAATAAAATTCATTAGTTTGTTTCGATTAGTCCCCACAATAATTAATAACATTATACCGAGCAATAAAAAAAGTGTCATTTTTTCCTCCTTGAAATTTAATGCATTTTCATTAACATCCATAATTATTTCTAACTTGATTTTACAAAATAATTTATTGAGTTTCAATAAATTATTATTATTTTTTAATATATTATTGTTGTTTGCATTTTTCTAACCAAAATAATAGCGTGAATTCATATTTGAATTCACGCTTAGTTGAAATATCTGTTTTATCGTTTCGTTTCACCCGTCCAATTCATCATCCCACCGACCATGTTACGGACTTTGTAGCCTTGGTCCTCTAGGTATGCACAAACATTGAAGCTTCTACCACCAGAACGGCAAATAATAATGTATTCTGTATCTTTATCAAAATAATCAAGGTTATCTGGAATTTCCATCATTTTTATATGCTTTGCACCAGGAATCATGCCCTCTGCTACTTCTTCATCTTCACGAACATCGACAAGCTCTAATTTTTCACCATTCTCAAGCTTTTGTTTCAGTTCTTCTGTTGTGATTTCTTCAATCATAGGTCCCATCCTTTCAAAACTCATCTCGACCATTATAACAAAGACAAAATACGGAATACAATTTTCGAAACCTAATTTTCCACGTTTTGTAAAGCTAGAATTTCTATATAAAAAGGAGTATGCTATTACTAGCTAAAAACAAGGGGGAATTATAGTTGACTTATCCAAACACAGACGAAACCATTCAACTCATAAAAGAACTCGTTTCGATTCCAAGTCCATCTGGAAACACGAATGAAGTGATTACATTTGTAGAAAAACTTCTAAAAGAGTCAAATGTGGATACATACAGAAATCGCAAAGGCGGTCTAATCGCTACACTTCCTGGAAAGGACACACAAAAACATCGTATGCTCACCGCCCACGTTGATACATTAGGTGCTATTGTGAAGGAAATTAAACCAAGCGGCCGACTGAAATTAGATTTAATTGGTGGCTTTAAATATAACTCTATTGAAGGGGAATATTGCCGTATTGAGACCTCAACAGGTAAATTCTATACTGGTACAATCTTAATGCATCAGCAATCCGTACATGTCTATAAAGATGCTGGTAAGGCAGAGCGTAACCAAGAAAACATGGAAGTGCGTATTGATGAAAAAGTAAAAAATGCAGACGAGGTTCGAGCACTTGGAATTGAAGTTGGTGACTTTGTTTCCTTTGATCCACGAGTTGAGGTCACACCTAAAGGATATATTAAGTCACGTCATCTAGATGACAAAGCAAGTGTTGGAATACTGCTCCAACTAATCAAACAAATTAAAACTGAAAACATCGAGCTACCATATACAACACATTTTCTTATTTCGAATAATGAGGAAATCGGCTATGGCGGAAACTCCAATATCACACCTGAAACTGTGGAATATTTAGCAGTGGATATGGGGGCAATGGGTGATGGTCAAGCAACAGATGAATATACGGTTTCAATTTGTGTGAAGGATGCAAGCGGTCCATATCATTATGCTTTCCGTAAAAAGCTTGTCCAGCTTGCTGAAAAGCATGAGATTGGCTATAAGCTAGACATCTACCCTTACTATGGGTCTGATGCATCAGCAGCCATTCGTTCTGGACATGATATTATCCACGGCTTAATCGGTCCTGGAATTGACTCTTCTCACGCATTTGAACGTACACATAAGGAGTCAATCGAAAATACGACAAAGCTCATCTATCATTATCTTCAATCTGAAATGGTTGAATGAATGAATTAGCTCTCTGAAAGTGGATTTTAAAGTAGATAAACCAAAAGCCCAAGAATGTGGATATATCAGCATTCTTGGGCTTTACATTTTTCCGATATCAGCTCAACAAACTACCTTTCGGACTGCATCTTCTCGGTTTCTAGCTTTCTTGTCCAAATACAAATGTGATTCGGACAACGTCCCCTTTTATTCTAGCTTTTCTGCAGAATACACCTCTGAATCTAACTCCATTATACGCCTTCATAAAACAAAGCCCTCCACTTGGAGGGCTTTAGTATTAATTCGCTACAATATTTACAAGCTTTCCAGGTACCGCAATAACCTTACGGACTGTTTTGCCTTCGATTTGTTCTTTGATTGGGTCTGCCCCCATTGCAATTTGTTCAAGTACTTCTTTTGAAGCATCTGCGGGAACATGAAGCTTCGCTTTCACTTTTCCATTCACCTGAATGACAATCTCAATTTCAGATTCGACTAATTTTGCTTCATCAAATGCAGGCCATGATTCATAAGCAATTGAACCTGTATTACCAAGCTTCTCCCAAAGCTCTTCAGCAAGGTGTGGAGCAACTGGAGATAGAAGTTTTACAAATCCTTCAATGAATGACTTTGGTAATTCAGATACCTTGTATGCATCATTGATGAATACCATTAATTGCGAAATCGCAGTGTTAAAGTGTAATGCTTCGTAATCCTCTGTCACTTTTTTAACTGTTTGGTGATACACGCGCTCAAGTGAAGTATCGTTTGAATTAGCTTTTACTTTTGATGATATGTTTCCATTGTCATCTGCAAGTAAGCGCCAAATTCGATCCAAGAAACGTCGAGAACCATCAAGCCCATTAGTTGACCATGCGATGGAAGCATCTAATGGTCCCATGAACATTTCATATAAACGAAGCGTATCTGCACCATGAGATTCAATAATGTCGTCAGGATTTACAACATTTCCTTTGGACTTACTCATTTTTTCGTTACCTTCTCCAAGAATCATCCCTTGGTTGAAAAGCTTTTGGAATGGTTCTTTCGTTGTAACAACACCAATATCATATAGTACCTTGTGCCAGAATCTTGCATAAAGCAAGTGGAGCACCGCATGCTCAGCTCCACCGATGTAAATATCAACTGGTAACCATTCTTTTAATTTCTCTGGATCAGCCAGAGCTTCTTCATTATGTGGATCAATATAACGTAAATAGTACCAGCAGCTACCTGCCCATTGTGGCATTGTGTTTGTCTCGCGACGACCCTTTTTACCGGTCTTCTCATCAACCACATTTACCCATTCTGCGATATTTGCAAGTGGTGATTCACCAGTTCCTGAAGGCTTGATTTCCGTCGTCTTTGGAAGCATAAGTGGAAGCTCTTCCACTGGAACAGTTGTCATTGTTCCATCTTCCCATTGGATGATTGGAATTGGCTCACCCCAATAACGCTGGCGGCTAAATAACCAGTCACGTAGCTTATAGGTAATTTCCTTTTTACCAAGCTTGTTTTCTTCTAGCCATGCAATCATTTTAGTAATAGCTTCTTCTTTATTTAATCCATTTAGGAAATCCGAATTTACATGGTCACCATCGCCAGTATATGCTTCCTTAGTAACATCTCCACCAGCAACTACTTCTTTAATTGGCAATTCGAATTTAACAGCAAATTCATAGTCACGCTCATCATGGGCTGGAACTGCCATTATTGCACCTGTTCCATAGCTCATTAGGACATAATCAGCAATCCAGATAGGCATTTTTTCTTGATTTACAGGGTTGATTGCATATGCACCTGTGAATACCCCTGTTTTATCCTTTGCTAGGTCTGTACGCTCTAAATCACTCTTAGTCTTGATTTTATCTAAGTAAGCATTAACTGCTTCTTTTTGTTCAGGAGTAGTGATTTTATCAACAAATGGGTGCTCAGGAGCAAGTACCGCGTAAGTAGCACCAAATAAAGTATCGGGACGAGTTGTGAAGACTGTAAATGTATCATCATGTCCATCTATGCTAAATGTTACATGCGCACCTTCAGAACGACCAATCCAGTTGCGCTGCATTTCTTTTAAGCTCTCTGGCCAATCTAGTTCTTCTAAATCCTCAAGTAATCGCTCGGCGTATGCAGTTATTCGTAATACCCACTGTCTCATTGGACGTCTTTCTACTGGGTGGCCTCCGCGTTCACTTTTTCCATCAATGACTTCTTCATTCGCAAGGACTGTTCCTAATGCTGGACACCAGTTTACAGGAATTTCATCAACATATGCTAAACCTTTTTCATATAGCTTTGTGAAAATCCATTGAGTCCATTTATAATATTTAGGATCTGTTGTGTTAATTTCACGATCCCAATCATATGAAAATCCGAGTTCTTTAATTTGACGACGGAAGGTATTGATATTTTTTTCCGTGAATTCAGCAGGGTCATTTCCGGTATCTAACGCATATTGCTCAGCTGGTAACCCAAATGCATCCCATCCCATTGGGTGTAGAACATTGTACCCTTGCATTCTTTTCATTCTTGCTAAAATATCTGTTGCTGTATAGCCCTCTGGGTGACCTACATGTAGTCCTGCACCAGAAGGATATGGGAACATGTCTAGCGCATAAAACTTACGCTTCCCTTTGTCTTCAGTTGTCTTAAATGTTTTGTTCTGTTCCCAGTGTTGCTGCCACTTTTTCTCGATCTTTTGGTGATTAAAACTCATAAGACTTCCTCCTTAAATAATCCTAAAAACCTTATAAAAAAACAAAAAACCTCTAATCCCAAAAGGGACGAGAGGATATGTATTCTTCCCGCGGTACCACCCACATTAGTGACAAACTGCGCACTCACTTCATTCATCCTTAACGCGGACTCAGACGATAAGCACTAGCTGCTCTTGGCATTTCATGCTTATTGCTCAAAGGCGAGTTCATGTTCATCAACGATTGACTTGCACCACCCGTCAACTCTCTAACACGTGTGTAGAACATTACTACTCCTTTTCAACGCTTCAATATTTATTGATTATATTCAGTATTGTATAAAATTTGTGTAAGAACTGCAAGTAAAATAGGAAAAATTGGGCTTTTCCCCAAACATTATGCCCACTTTATCTTTTCATAAACATAACATGTTAATATTTTTGGAATAGCAAAATTCCCTCTTCCGTTCTAAAAAACGATTACATTTGAACAAACATTCCTGAGGAAAAATTGGCCAACATTGTGGAGATATTTTGACTAAAAACCACGTTTTGAAAACGTTTAAACCCTTACCACTATTGGAAAGGTGTTTATATGTTCACCATTTCACAATCTGTACACAGATTACCTTCAAAAACGTGATTTATATCACTCTTCGGGGTCCCCCGGCTTAATATGATAAAGGTGTAGAAAGCAAGCAATAACCAAAATAAAAACCAATTTCAAGGGGGTAAAAATTATGAACAAGAAAGTGAAATGGTTAGTCACATCTTTGGTTGGAACTTCACTCATTTTAGCTGGTTGTGGAAAGCAAGACGTAGCTGTAGAAAAAAATGTTGAGGCACAAACAACTGCTTCAGAAACAAAAGTTGGGGAAATTATCGCCCCACACAAAGACCTTAACCAAGAACCTGTTCCATTAAAAATTGAAAGAGTATCAGAAAATGAAGTAAACGTTGAAATGACTGCACAGATTACTGACATTGAAATTGACAAAGACTATACCTATAAGGCTTGGACCTTTAATGGCGAAGCACCTGGACCTGTCGTAGTTGTAAATGAAGGTGACACAATTAACTTTACACTAAAAAATATGGATCCTGCTATCCCACATAGCATGGACTTCCACGCTGTACATGCATCACCGTCAAAGGATTTCATTGATGTAATGCCAGACGAGAGTGGAACATTTTCTTATCCAGCAAACAAACCGGGAGTTTTCATGTATCACTGTGGTACAAAACCTGTGTTATCACATATTGCAAACGGCATGCACGGAACCATTATTGTAAAACCGAAAGATGGGTATCCAACAGATAATGAGATTGATAGGGAATACCTTCTCATTCAAAACGAATGGTATAAATACAATGATTTAGATGACATGACAAACGGTGTACCAAGCCAAGTAGTATTTTCAACAAAAGCTCTTAAAGAAGGCGACTTAAATACAAATGGTGACACTTTCTCATTAAAAGAAACACCACTTCTTGCAAAAGTGGGCGACAAAGTTAGATTATACATTAACAACGTAGGTCCAAATGAAGTGAGCTCTTTCCACGTAGTTGGTACAATATTTGACGACGTGTATATCGACGGTAACCCATACAATCATATGGAAGGACTACAAACAGTTATGCTTCCTGCAAGCGGTGGGGCAGTTGTAGAATTCACGGTAATGAAAGAAGGAACATACACAATCGTTACCCATCAATTTAACCACGTTCAAAAAGGAGCAGCAGCATTATTAAAGGTAACTGCAGATGGAAAAGATGACGGAAGTGCTGTTGGACATTAAAAAAGACCATATAAAAAAGCACACTAGTGGCACTCCTTTACAAGGTCAACAAAAAAGTCTAAATAAAGTTTAACATAGAGACAATAAAAAAAACAGAAAAAGAATCTCGTTTTCCCGAGATTCTTTTTCTATACAAGTGACATGAATCCGATGTTCGCTTAAGCTGAACCTAAATATGTTTTTACCAGACTATCATCCCTTAGTAAATCTCGTGATTTTCCATTTAGCTTCACTTCACCTGCTTGTAACACATAGGCACGGTCAGATATAGCTAAAGCAGCCATGGCTAATTGCTCGACAACCACTACCGTCTTGCCAGATTTTTTTAACTCTAACAGAGTATCGAATATCTGTTTTACGAATATAGGTGATAAACCCATGGATGGCTCATCAAGAATAACAAAATCAGGATCAGACATAAGTGCTCTGGATACGGCTAGCATCTGTTGCTCTCCACCACTTAATGTACCAGCATGCTGCCTTCTTCTCTCCTTTAGTCTTGGAAACCTTTCGTATTCTCTTTCGATAAGCTCTTGAATTTTTTGTTTATCTTTTTTAATCGTAAATGCTCCTAAAATTAGATTATCCTCTACCGACTGATCACCAAAGACTTGGCGGCCTTGAGGGACATGGGATATACCATACCCTAAAATTTTATGAGCAGGGGTACCTGTAATCACATTATCCTTATATAGGACAGTACCCTCCTTCACCTTTAACAACCCCGTGATTGCTTTTAATAGGGTAGTTTTCCCAGCCCCATTGGGACCAATAACAGCTACGATTTCACCTTCATTTACTTCCATTGACACATCACTTAAAGCGGTTGCATGACCATAATTAACTGATAGATTTTGTACCTGCAACAAGCTGGTTCACCTCTTCCCCACCGAGATAAGCATCAATTACCCTTGGATCGTTTTGAATCGTTTCCGGATTTCCCTCACAAATTTTCTTACCGAAATCTAGTACTGTAATATAATCACAAATATTCATGACAATATCCATATGGTGCTCAACCAAAATAATAGACAATCCCGCCTTCTTTAGACGTTGGATCACATCCATTATTTTTTCAATCTCTTTTGGACTAGCCCCCGCTGCCGGTTCATCCAGAATAAGTAAAGTAGGTTTTAAAGCTAATCCCCTCGCTATTTCAACTAATCGCTGTTCTCCATATGGTAAATCAGACGCTTTTTCATGGGCTCTATTTTCTAAGCCAACAATTCTTAATAGATCATAGGCTTTTTGTGCATAGTATTGCTCTTCTTTAGATACCTGACCTAGATATAATAGGTTTTTCAGGAAGCCTGTTTTGAAGTGACGATGAAAGCCAACCATGACGTTTTGTAAAACGCTCATGTCTTCAAACAACTGTAGGTTTTGAAATGTTCTCGTAATCCCTTCTTGCGCTATACTATGGGGAGCATATTTTGTAATGTTCTTTCCTTTCCAAAGCATGCTTCCTTCAGTCGGCATATAGACTCCACTTAGGATGTTAACTGTGGTGCTTTTACCCGAACCATTTGGACCAATAATTCCGTGAACAGTTCCAGCTAAAACCTCTATTTCAAGTTCGTCAATAGCTTTTAATCCACCAAAATGCATCGAAAGATCTTTAAGCTCTAAAACCTTACCATTAATCCCTTCAGGTAAATCTATTGTTGCCTTCCGATCATCATGTAAGATTCCTAATTTAGTATTGACTTTTTTACTAGAAAACTTTTTAAAGAAAGAAAGGTTGGTGAAGGCACCCACGATACCATCGGGTAAGAGGATAAGTGCGATTAATAATATTCCACCAAAAATCATTAAGTGATAATCTACAAAGTTGTGAAGGAATTGCGGTAACCCAACGATAATCGCTGTGCCTATAATAGGGCCTATCTTTGTTCCCGAGCCTCCGATAATAACCGCAATAAGGAACATAATGGATAAATTCAAATCAAACGTTGTACTACTAATAAACTGATTTTGAAAAGCGAACAGCCCTCCACCTACACCTGCTAAAAAGGCAGAAACAGAAAAAGCTAGTATTTTCCAATTCCGAACATTAATCCCTAACACCTCTGAAGCAACTTCACTATTTCCAAAAGCAGTAAAGGTCCTTCCAAAACGACCTCTAAAGATATTCGCAGCGGCTGCTGTAATGATGATAGCTAACAGACCAATAAACCACATATATTGAACTGGGCCAAACTCAAGACCGAATAAAGATGGTGCAGAAGTTCTGATTCCAGCAGGACCGCCTGTGACATCTACCCAGCGGTTCGCTATAATACTAACCAATTCTCCAAACGCGATTGTGACCATGGCTAGATAAGGACCTTTCGCTCGTAAGGACAAAAGTGCTACAATCGCTCCAAATGCTGCTGCTATTAAGCTAGAGATCATAATACTTACGAAGAAATTCAATCCTACTTTCATGGTAAGGATGACTGATAAATAGGCCCCAATCGCATAAAATCCTACATGTCCCAGGGAAAGCTGATTAGAGAGTCCCACAAGTAGATTTAACCCAACGATGACAATGTAGGTAATCAAGAATGTCTGGGCAACATGAATGGTATGAGCATTGTTAAAAACCCATGGAAACGCGTATATGAGGGCGAGTGGGATCACAATTTGATAAATCCACCATTTTGCTTTTATCATATTAAAACTTCTCCTTTACTCGTTTTCCAAATAATCCTTGAGGAAGGACTGCTAATATGACAAGAATTAAAAAGAACGCAGCAGCTTCTTTCATGGATGTACTATATAAAGTAAAGAGATTTTCTAATACACCTAGTAAAAGTCCTCCGATAAAAATACCTCGTGGATTCTCGATACCACCAATAATTGCAACCGCAAATGCTTTTAATCCAAGGAAAAGTCCGATAAAAGCACCTGGATGTACCATAGGTCCGACTAATACCCCACCTACTCCTGCGAGAATCCCGGCAATAATAAAAGCAATGGAAGCCATTAATCGGGGATTGATTCCCATTAATGAAGCAGCCTCTCTATTAAAGGCAACTGCTTCAAGCGCCTTTCCAAATAATGATTTCTTTAAGAAGACGTATAAGAGGAACATAATAACTACAGCACTAACTAGTACAAACATTTCATGATAGCGGATTTTAAATATACCTAGATCTAAAATAGCGCGTCCAAATGGAGATGGGGCCATCAAAACATCTCTTCCCCATATAAGCATAGCTACGTTTCTCACAATCATAGCAACGGCCACAGTACTTAAAATCCAACCAATGGAATGCCAACTTCTTAACGGTCGGATAGCGACTTGTTCCAATGCCCAACCAGAAATACCTAGTAAGACAATTACCAATAGCAATGATGCTATAAAGGCAATCCAAACACCCCCACCTGAAGCAGTTATTGTAGTAAAGGTGGATAATCCAATAAGTGAACCAAGCATGACAAAGTCACCTTGACCAAAGTTCATCGTTTTAGTCGTGATAAAAGTAATATAATATCCTTGGGCAATTATCGCATAAATGCTTCCATATACTAACCCATTGATAATGGCTTTTAATATATCCATTAATTCCAAAGCAAACGCCCCCTTGAGATAAGCTACAAAAAAAACAAGTTTATGGTGAAAGGGGAAATCCTCATTGGGACTCACCCTTTACACCAGTTAAAAGGTATATGTTATGACTCTATTATTCTGCTGCAACAATTTGTAAATCGTCGTTATATTTGGCAATAAATACTTCGTCAATACCAAATGCTTCATGGTTATCCTTAGTGAAAGCTGCTGGTTTAATTGCTGTTACACCTTCAAAGTCCGTAAATGATTCAATTTGATCACGAATTTTCTCACTGTCTAAGCCAACCTTTTTTATTGCATCTAGGATAAGTTTTGCACTGTCATATCCTTGTGCAGTAGCAATAGGAAACACGTCTTCACCATACGTTGCCATTACTTTTTCATGGAATTTTTTTGCTGCATCATTTTGATCAATCGTATATGACTGTACAAAAAACAGGTCTTCCTTCACAAGATCTCCAACTAGATTTAAAACGGTAGGGTCACCTGTAGCCCAAGTCGCGTAAATAGGAGCATCCAACCCTTCATTGAAACGAGCTTCAAGTAACTTTGCTGACTGTGGTGCAAGCCCGTAAAAGATAACTGCCTCCACCCCTGCATTGTTCATATCACGAATTGAAGGCTCGAGATTCAATTCCTTTGGATCAAAGGCTGAAATGACAGTTGGTTCCATATTGTAATCTTCCTTCATTTGCTTAACAATATCTTCCCTGCCACCTTGCCCGTATCCTTCCGTATCATGGATGACGCCAAGCTTCGTAAGTCCTTGTTTATCGATAAGCTCTTTTAAAATTGCAGACACTTGAACGCCATCAAGAGGTGCAACACGGAAAATATAGTTTTTATCAGCATCTTTATACTCTTGTGTGATTTGTGTCCCTGTAGCTACTGGTATAACTTCAGGAATTTTTGCATCTTGAGTAAATTGAATGTGAGCCATGGCATTCCCAGAATTAGCAGGTCCAATTAATGCAACGATGTTATCTTGGTTAATTAATTTTTGAACAATCTCTACAGACTTTTCTGGTTTGGCTTCATCATCATATAAGACTAGTTTTGCATTTTGTCCTTCAAAGCCGCCTGCATCGTTAAATTCATTAATAGCTAGCTCCGCACCCCTTTTTACTCCTTCACCAAATAAAGCTGTTCCACCTGACATAGAAATTGCTAAACCTACGTTAAAGGTATCCTTACCTGAAGAATCCCCTGAATCACTTTTCCCTGTGGAACCTGTTTCTTCTACCTTTGGACTACATCCTACTAAAATTGTAAATAATAACATAAAACCCACTAGAAAGATTGAAACTGATTTTTTCAAAATAATTCACTCCCTTTTTAATAAAGCTAAAAGATTAACTCATTTTATAAAACCTGCATAATGAAAGAAAAATACCGTTTACTACTATTTTTTCTTATTGGACTGTGTAACCACCATCAATCACAATTTCCTGTCCAGTAATACCATTTGCTTTTTCACTTGCCAGAAAAACGGCGTAATTAGAAATTTCTTTGACATGTAATAAGCGCTTCTGTGGTACAAGCGGATAAATTACTTCTTCAAGTACATTTTCTAACTCTACATTTCTAGTCTTTGCTAAGTCAGTTAACTGATTTCGCACAAGTGGGGTGTCTACATATCCAGGACAAATGGCGTTAACGGTGATTCCGTATTCTGCCCCTTCTAACGCTGCTACCTTCGTCAAACCATTTACTCCATGCTTCGCACTATTGTAAGCAGCCTTCCCTGCAAAACCAACTAAACCATTAATAGAGGACATATTTATGACTCTACCAAATCTTTGTTTTTTCATGATAGGAAATACATGCTTTGTAGCAATAAATGGACCTGTTAGCATCACCTTAAGCATTAATTCAAAGCGTTCAGTAGGAAAATCCTCAATTGTAGATACGTGCTGTAACCCCGCATTATTAATTAAAATATCAATTCTTCCATACGTATTAATGGTATGATTTATTGAAGATATGATTTCTTGCTCCTTGGTTACATCACATCCAATTCCCATGACATCTAATCCATCATTCTTCATGGAACCTGCAGTTTCTTTTGCTGCTTCTTCATTCAGATCACTGATTACTACTCTTGCACCTTCTTTAGCAAATACTTGGGCTAAATCTAGACCTATTCCACTAGCCGCTCCTGTAATGAAAACGACTTTATTTTCAAGTGTTTTTTCTTTAGCTTGATTCAAAACAACAATCCCCCCATCGGAACGCTAACAATACCGCAACCGTGTAACCCTTAACTATCTCAATTATTGTCCAATCCCCCCAACTAGTAATGTATCTTGCGTCATTCATCATTTGAAGAATATACCTTCATATCACTTTTCTCCTTCCTTATCAAATGCCCCTTGGCGTATTTGCGCCCAGATTTTAGGCCCACACGATGTGGGTCATAAAGACGTTGCCA
>NZ_JBALOQ010000050.1:0-40334 GCF_036962705.1 Bacillus sp. JJ1562 | reverse complement strand
GAAGTGGCGTTTTTAGTCTTTAATCTTACTGCTAGAAAAGTTTCATTTGAAAATCCGGCATCCGCCGGAGGCATTAAGGCATTAAGGCATTAACTTTATTCAGTCTAATTTTGAACCCAAATTGAATTGTAGACTCTTTTTTCATCCATCCCCATTTATAGAAGTAGGGGACTTCTGCTGAATAAAGTTAATACTTTTTCAACCTATCTATTAATAATGCAAAATTTGTGCCAACTTTTTGGTAGGATCTCTGAACACCTTGTAAATGCCCATTTCTTTATTTTTTATTTATCACTTGGTTCTATATTTTTCATTAGGTTTGGTGTTCAATTCTAAAAATATTGAAAATTGATAAAAATAACGTTGCAAAACTGCAACGTTTTTTTAAAAATATGGCATTTAAAGCAAGCGCTTACACTTTGTCTCAATAATGCGACACGTCTCAATATTGCAACACTTATTACAGATTTAACAAACCATATTTCTCCATCTTTCGATATAAGCTAGCTCTATGTATGCCAAGCATTTCTGCCGCTTCAGACCGATTCCCTTCACTAGTCTTTAATGCCCGGGTGATTGCCGCTTTTTCGGCCCTTTCCACCTCTTCTTCAAGAGAGAAGGAGAAGGACGAATCATCTGTTTGCCTTTCAACATGATCTAATAAATAAGGGGGAAGGTGTTCTAAACAGATTTCCGGACCATTATCTGCGATATGAAGAGCACGCTCGATGACATTTTGCATTTCTCTCACGTTACCCGTCCACTTATAACGACGAAATAAATTTTCTACATTTGGGTGAAAGCCACTTATGCTTTTACCGAGCTCATTATTTAATTGACCCAAAATTAGATGAGCTGTAGTAATGATATCTTTGCCTCGCTCCCTCAAGGGTGGAATCATGATTTGAATCACATTTAGGCGGTAATAAAGGTCTTCTCGAAACTCCCCTTTTTTAACCAATTCTTCTAGGGGACGATTTGTTGCTGAAATTAACCTAATATCAATTTGTTTAGTCTGACTGCCGCCAATTCTTTCAACTTCTTTTTCCTGTAAGACTCGTAATAGCTTTACCTGCATATCGAGAGGCATATCGCCGACTTCATCTAGAAATAACGTTCCACCTTGGGCTTGTTCAATCTTTCCAGGTTTTCCGCCCTTTTTCGCTCCTGAAAATGCACCCTCCTCATAACCAAAGAGTTCAGATTCTAATAAATTTGCTGGTATGGCAGCGCAATTAAGGCATATAAGCGGTCCCTCAGAACGGATACTTGCTTCATGAATTGAATGTGCAAACAATTCCTTGCCTGTTCCACTTTCTCCTCGAATCAATACCGTTGAGCGACTAGTGGCCACATTCAACGCTAAATCCTTTACTTCTTTCATTCGCTCATGCTCGCCTATAATCTGGTCAAACGAATATTTGGATCCCTGCACTTTTTTCAATTCCGGTTTATCAAAGTCCAGCTTACTATCAACTACATTTAGGCGCTGAACCAAAGATTTCAACTCGTTAATATCCGTATATAAAACCTTGCCTATCGCCCCAACAACCTTCCCGTCTTTCCAAATAGGGGTACGCATGACAATAATACTTTTATCCTTTACAATCATAAATGAGCCAATTTCTGATTGTCCCGTTTCCACAACAACGTGCATACGTGTATTTTCAATTACTTCTTTGACGTGCTTGCCAATCACCTCTTCAACTTTAACACCGAGGAACTCACCATAAGTTTGATTCATCATTGTGATTATTCCCTGTCTATCAATCATGATAACCCCGTCATATAACAGTTCTATTATTTCCTTTAATTGTTCTACCTCTTTTTCTTTTTGCTCAAGCAGATTAAGGGTATGTTTTAATTCTTGTGAAATACTTTGATTAATCACGCCTAGCCTCCCCTTTTAGATCCTCTATTAAAAATACATTCGACGGGAGTCAGAATATTCCTTCAAAGGAGCCGAACTTTGTTTCATGTAGAAGATAAAAAAAAGACCCGATACATAATCTATGTATCAGGCCTTCGCACTTAGTACAACATTGCTTTTTTCTTTAAGTTTTTTGTCATAAATAGCAGTTGTAAAAATCGAAACGATTAATAATACAGCCAGGATCGTAAACAACATGCTCATTCCCCATAAATCAACGAGCAATCCACCGAGGACAGGTCCAATCATCCTGCCGCCAGTTGCAGTACTATTTACAATCCCTTGATAAAAGCCTTCTCTTCCTTTTGGTGCAAGGTCATTTGCAATCGTTGGAACAGCTGGCCATACAAACATTTCACCAAACGTTAAAATAATCATAGCTACTAAAAATCCGCTAAATGAACCGGCTGTTGAAACAATAAGAAAAGAACAAATAAAAATTAGAATTCCAATGATAATTTGCTTTTTCAAAGATTTTGCAAATGATTTTACCGCCAAGTTCAGTAATGGCTGTCCGAGAACAATTAACCCACCATTGACTGTCCATAATAGACTATATTGTTTTAATGTGATTCCAATTTCCTGTGTATAGCTTGAAATTGTAGCCATCCATTGTACATATGCCACCCAACATAATACATAGCCAATACAAAGAATTAACAATGCAGTTAATTTCGAGCGATTTTTTACTGTTTTGGATTGTTGTAGTATGCTTGATTGCTTTCCTTTTTCAGCGGAAATTCCACGATAACCGAATAATGCCACTAGAAAGAACAATACATACATGAATGTATTTGCAATAAAAATATAATCAAATGAATAAGAAGCTACAAAGCCACCAAGACCTGAACCTATCGCTACACCAAGATTCTGCGCGATATAGACGGCATTAAATGACTTTCTTCCACCCTCTGGCCAAACTGCTCCTGCCATTGCAAACATGGCTGGAAACACTATACCTGTGCCAAACCCAATGATGGTTAGGAAAATAACATAATGTGGCCAGCCATGGAAAAAGGTAAGACCTGTCAAAGCCACTAACGATATCAAAATACCTGTTAAAATTGACTTGTAGCCGCCAATTTTATCAAAGAGGACGCCTCCCACTAAATTTCCAATAACGGTTGCACCCGCATTCACCATTAATACAAGACCTGCTACAGATAAAGATTTTCCTAATTCTCCATGGATATAAATTGCGTTTAACGGCCATAAGAAAGATGAACCAGTCACATTTATTATCATCCCAATGATGATCAACCAAAGCGCTCTCGGCATACGGGCACCTCCTTTTTTTACATTTTCATCTCATACCAAAATAATTCTATTCTCTTCTACATGTTTATTCAATTTAAAAAAGTATTCGGATAAATGGACACGTTTCATCGAAAAAACCGACAAGCGAAAATTCACTTGTCGGTTCATGTTTATTCTGGTCGCTGCTTTGATTTTACGGGTTGCCCTTTTTGTTGGTATTTTTGCTTTGATTTTTTAACAGGATCAAAATCCTGTCCGAATTCCACATCATTGCTATTGATTCCATTTTTCGTTTTTTGCTCAGGATTGTTTTGATCTGAACGTTTTTTCATATCCTCATCCCCTACATCTTATACTCTTGAATGATATTTGCATCTAAAGTCATATCATTTTGGAGTTGTTGTAATTGTAGTCTCATGCGATGCAATTGATCACGTTGCTGACCATTACAACTTTGAGCGAGCTTTGCTAATTCGTTTGTGACTTCCTCTAATTGCATTTGAGCATTAGTGTATTCCGTCGTATTATAATGCTCCTGTCTTCTTGCAGTTGTAATTTGTTCTTGAGCATTTCGAATTGAATCTTCACAACGCTGTAAAAAGTGCTCTACCGATTGTCGAGTAGCCATTCTTCCCCCTCCTACATTCGAAAATGAGAAAAAGCTTTCTCATCTATAGTTTGTTCATCCTTGATTTCTTCTCTCAGAAAAGTTATTACCAATTCATGAGGCTCACACGAGGTGGGGCACAAGACGAAGACATCAGAAAGTGATTCCTTGTCTTTGATCTTTCAATTTTTCCATTTGAGTTCTTAAAAGTCTCCATGTTAAACTTTAACATAGGAATTTTTTTAGTTAGGAGGGGCAAAGATGCCTCAGGTTAACCCATTTTTATATTCAACTGATAATAAAAGATACCATACATGGAATTATCACTTACGTCATACATTTGGACATAAAGTATTTAAAGTCGCCATTGATGGAGGATTTGACTGCCCTAATCGAGATGGTACGGTTGCACATGGTGGCTGTACCTTTTGTAGTGTAGCTGGATCTGGTGATTTTGCCGGAAATCGTGCTGATGACATTCTCTCACAGTTCCATACTATAAAAAATAAAATGCATGATAAATGGAAGGATGGCAAATACATGGCGTATTTTCAAGCCTTCACTAATACACACGCACCTGTAGAGGTATTGCGCGAACGATTCGAGCCCGTTTTAAAGCAAGAAGGAGTTGTCGGCATTTCGATAGCAACAAGACCTGATTGTCTACCAGATGATGTAGTCGAATATTTAGCAGAGCTGAATGAACGAACCTATCTTTGGGTTGAGCTTGGCTTGCAGACCGTTCATGAAAAAACAGCTCAACTTATCAATCGTGCTCATGACTTTCAGTGTTATGTCGATGGAGTTAATAAGCTTCGCAAGCACAATATTCGTATCTGCTCCCATATCATTAATGGACTTCCTCAGGAAACGCCAGTGATGATGATGGAAACAGCAAGACAAGTTGCGAAACTTGATGTCCAAGGAATCAAAATTCATTTGCTGCATTTATTAAAAGGTACTCCGATGGTAAAGCAATTTGAAAAAGGGCTCTTGGAATTTCTCTCATTTGATGAATATGTACAATTAGTTTGTGACCAGCTTGAAATTTTACCCCCTGAAATGATTGTTCACCGTATCACTGGGGATGGTCCAATTGATTTAATGGTAGGTCCGATGTGGAGTGTTAATAAATGGGAAGTTCTAAATACGATTGATGCCGAACTAAAAACTAGAGACAGCTATCAAGGAAAATATTTCAAAAAGGTTGCGGAAAGTGTATGAAATTAGAACGTATTCTACCATTTGCCCGAAATTTACTCAAATTAGCTATTAATGAAGGTGATTATGCCGTTGATGCAACGATCGGAAATGGCCATGACACAGCAATGCTTGCTTCATTAGTTGGTGAAACCGGACATGTTTTCGGCTTTGATATTCAAAAGGAAGCGATTGAAAGTACGACTTCCCGTCTGAAAGAGCGAGAGTTATTTGATCGTGTTCGTTTGATTCACGGAAGCCATAATCAACTTTTAACAACAATACCTACGGAAGCCCATGGCAAAATTGCGGGTGCCGTCTTTAATTTGGGATATCTACCTGGTGGAAATAAGGAAATTGTCACCAAGCCTGATTCCACAATTGAAGCGATTGAACAATTACTATCTCTTATGAAGCCTGAGGGTGTTATTGTCCTTGTAGTGTATCATGGACATGAAGAAGGGGCAGTCGAACGAGATCGACTGTTAGAGTATTGTACAACACTTGACCAAAATCGTGCCCACGTTTTAATGTACCGATTTATGAATCAAATCAACAATCCTCCTTTTATAATTGCCATTGAAAAAAGATAGAGCACCCCGCTCTATCTTTTTCTTATCCAAATACATGCTGAAATCTGCGATAAGCCCGCCCATTCACATAAAAGAAATAGGATGTCTTCCCACCAAGTCTAATCATTTTCTTTGCAATTTTCAAAACACTACGCTGGGTTCGAACCTTTTCATCTGATAAATAGAGACCTAATAATCCACGATTTATCATTCGATGGAATTTTTCATTTGGCAGTCCAGCAGTATGCTTATCAGCTTCAAAAATAAAATGCTTAAAGCGATCCACTAGATCGTTTTCATGCGGATAGTAAAAACAGAAATTCAAATCCCCACCTTGTCGGTCCTCTTCTTGATCGATGAAATAATCAAGAAGGATATGGAGACCTTGTATATACGGAAAATACCCATTTCGAACTTTCATCGCAATTTCTGCTTTGAATTCCTCATGAAACGAATAGGCAACTAAACAAAAGATGCCTAATGTTGAACCTGAACAGGCAGAAAATTCATACCATTCCATGCTTGGCAGATGGTCCTTGTGGCTTTTAAACCAAGTCTCAAGCCTTGGTACTCGTTCTTCTACTTTTACATGCTTATGTATTTGCAGATCACAGTAATAGCTTGCTAACTCCTGTAAATAATCAGCTATTTTATCATAATGGTTGATGTTTTGAAGAACTTCCTGACATGTTGTAACTAGACTCTCTAAGTAACCACCATCATCCTGTTCATCACGATATTGATAATAATTTTTCGTTGGTTGCCCTGGTCGTAATGCATCTGGCATGGAATCATGAAGCGAACGAAAATCGACAGGGTCTAATGAGGTACTGCGATCACAAAGATTATCTAAATAGTCACTAATTGTTTGATACGCAACAATAAAACGGATGCATTCCTCCATTTTTCCTTCTGATAATAAGGCAAGGATAGAGCCACCCTCACAGTGAAACGTTTTTGTATGAATACTAGCTAATGCCTGCTTCCGAAGCTCTTTGTTTGGAATCTCCTCAGCCTTCTTTTTCCAAACCGCTAATTCACGATGTACAATTGGAAATACCTCACGATACACTTTCTTCATTAAGCTAATTGGTTGTGTTGGTACCATAGATATCACCCCTATTATAAAAACATTGAATATATGTAGATTTACGATACTTGTGAAAGTTGTTACACTTACCTTATATGATTTTCCATCGAATTTCAAACAAATAGGAAAGGATGTACCTATTATGATTTATCCATACAAAGGGAAATATCCTGAAATTGCAGACTCTGTATTCATTGCAGACTATGCTACAGTTACGGGTGACGTAAAAATCGGCGAGGAAACAAATATTTGGTTTAATACAGTGATTCGAGGCGATGTGGCACCGACAATTATCGGAAAAAGGGTGAGCATCCAGGACAATTCGACCCTGCATCAAAGTCCAAACAATCCTTTGATAGTTGAAGATGATGTTACAATTGGACATCAGGTTATCCTACATAGCTCAATAATTCGTAAAAATGCCTTAATCGGGATGGGGTCGATCATTCTTGATGGTGCTGAAATTGGTGAAGGTGCTTTTATTGGTGCTGGAAGCCTTGTACCTCAGGGTAAAAAGATTCCGCCGAACACTCTTGCTTTCGGGAGACCAGCTAAGGTCATCCGTGAGCTTAATGAAGATGATAAAAAAGATATGGCCAGAATTCGCCGTGAATATGTGGAAAAAGGACAGCATTATAAACAATTACAAAAAGAAAAGCTAAAAGCTCAGGACGCCTGACTATCGGCGACAAGCACTAGCCGAGCGCTGACAGAAGACGCTTTATCCCTTCAGAAGCGATTGGCTTGTGACCTCGAGCAGATGGCGCCATGAGCTAGACACTGAAAACTAAGTACGAACAAAAAGCTCGCCATGATTAGCGAGCTTTTTCTACCTTATTTTGTAGCTTGTGCTTTAAGTGCTTCTGCTTTGTCAGTACGCTCCCATGGTAAATCAAGATCGTTTCTACCAAAGTGACCATATGCAGCAGTTTGCTTATAAATTGGACGACGAAGATCCAACATATTAATAATTCCAGCGGGACGTAAATCAAAATTGTTACGAACTAAATCTACAAGTACATCCTCAGATACTGTTCCAGTACCAAAAGTGTCAACAGAAATAGAAACTGGCTGGGCAACACCGATTGCGTATGCAAGCTGTACTTCACATTTATCAGCTAATCCAGCTGCCACGAGGTTTTTCGCAACATAACGAGCAGCATAGGCAGCAGAACGGTCAACCTTAGTTGGATCCTTACCAGAGAATGCGCCACCGCCATGGCGTGCATAACCACCGTACGTATCAACAATGATTTTACGGCCAGTTAAACCAGCATCTCCTTGTGGACCACCAATTACAAATCGGCCAGTTGGGTTAATAAAATATTTAGTATTTTCATCAATTAGTTCACTTGGAACAACTGGATTGATTACATGTTCTTTTAGATTTCGTTGAATTTGTTCTAATGAAATTTCTGGATGGTGCTGAGTTGAAATAACAATTGTGTCGATACGGACAGGATTATTGTTCTCATCATACTCTACTGTAACCTGCGTTTTTCCATCCGGACGTAAATATGGAAGAATCTCATCTTTACGAACTTTCGTTAATCGACGTGATAGCTTGTGAGCTAATGAAATAGGTAGAGGCATAAGTTCTTTTGTTTCATTACAAGCATAGCCGAACATTAAGCCTTGGTCCCCTGCACCAATTGCTTCGATTTGCTCGTCTGTCATTTGACCTTCACGAGCTTCTAAAGCTTGGTCAACCCCCATCGCAATGTCCGGAGATTGCTCATCAATTGATGTTAATACAGCACAAGTTTCGTAGTCAAATCCGTATTTTGCACGAGTATAACCAATCTCTTTAATCGTTTCACGGACAATCTTTGGGATATCTACATATGTAGAGGTTGTAATTTCTCCCGCAACAAGTACAAGACCTGTTGTAACAGAAGTTTCACACGCTACGCGTGCATTTGCATCATTTGCTAAGATGGCATCTAAAATAGAATCTGAAATTTGGTCACAGATTTTATCTGGATGTCCTTCCGTAACAGACTCAGAAGTAAATAAACGGCGTCTAGTTGTCACAAACGCTTCCTCCTTTTTCGGATTCAGAATTCAATTATACTCAAATTCTGACATTCATTGATACGGTACTCATTCCCTTAGTATTGTTACCTTCACGATTTTCTATCCTACATTAACAAACAGTAATACAGCATATGTCGACTAGTTATCTGTGGTGAACACAAATAAAACGCTTAAAGTAACATGGATAAACCATAATGGTTCTCATTAAAGAAATAAAAAACCTTCCCTACTTATTTGAGGAAAGGTATTATCATCTATCTCGCCTTTCACTCTTATCGATCAAGGTCATGCCTTGCTCAGGTTAGCACCTTATCACTTTTATCATTGGTAGACCTACATAAATATAGGTTACACTAAAGCTCATTTGATATGTTAGAAAAGTGATGGTTGCCGGGTTTCATTGGGCCTGTCCCTCCGCCAGCTCGGGATAAGAGAGTATCCGTTCAATGAATTATCATAACGTAGTCATCCATTTCATGTCAACCTAAATTCGAAAAATTTTATACCGAAGTGGGCCACACTTTTTCACGAAACAGACAAATTTCGAAAACAAGCAGATTAAAAAGGACTATTTTAGAATCTGTACGCACTTTTTGAAGATACGTTACGTAAAATACGTTAAATAGTATAGACTATTTTTATTAATGTGTTATACTAATTGTAAATTTTAGATTATATGAAAAATATAAAAAATGATAAAGGATGGTTTTACATGAATTCAGTTGAAGTTTCAAATGAGCAGCTATTAGAATTAGTGAATGGAAAAAGCGCACTTCGTAACCTATCTGTTCCTATTTTAGTTGAAAAAGTACTCGCTAGACAAGAGGGAATCCTTACTTCGACTGGGGCTGTTTGTGCAACAACCGGTAAATACACAGGAAGATCACCAGAAGACAAATACATCGTAGAAGAAGCATCTACGAAGGATAGAATTGATTGGGGTAAGGTGAACAAACCTATCTCTGAGGCTGTATTTGAAAACCTTTACACAAAGGTCCTTTCATATCTGAAAGAAAAAGATGAAATTTATGTATTCAATGGGTATGCAGGTGCCGATAAAAAAGTGCGTATGCCAATCCAAGTAATTAACGAATACGCGTGGCATAATTTATTTTCTCAACAAATGTTTGTTCGACCAACCGAAGCGGATTTAAAAACACATCAACCTGAATTCACTGTTATTAGTGCACCAAATTTCAAAGCAGACCCTAAAATTGATGGCACACGCTCTGAAACATTCATCATTATTTCCTTCGAAAAACGAACAGTTTTAATAGGAGGAACTGAGTATGCTGGTGAAATTAAAAAATCAATTTTCTCTGTGATGAACTATGTATTGCCTGAGCAAAATATTCTTTCCATGCACTGCTCCGCTAATGTAGGTCAAGAAGGAGATGTTGCCCTTTTCTTTGGTCTATCTGGAACAGGAAAAACAACTCTTTCTGCAGATCCAAAACGTCGTCTTATCGGAGATGACGAGCACGGTTGGGCTAGCTCTGGCGTGTTTAATATAGAAGGTGGCTGCTATGCTAAATGTATTAATCTTTCACGAGAGAAGGAGCCACAAATTTTTGATGCCATTCGCTTTGGCTCCGTTTTAGAAAACGTGATAGTGGATGAAGAATCAAGAATTGCAAATTATGATGACAATTCATTGACTGAGAATACGAGAGCAGCATATCAAATTGATAATATTGATAATATTATTGTACCTAGTATTGCAGGTCATCCTAATACAATCGTGTTCCTTACGGCGGATGCTTTCGGTGTATTACCTCCAATTAGTAAGCTAACCAAAGAACAAGCCATGTACCATTTCTTAAGTGGGTACACAAGTAAGCTTGCAGGAACAGAACGTGGAGTTACAGCTCCAGAAGCAACATTCTCAACTTGCTTTGGCTCACCTTTCCTTCCACTTGCTGCAACAGAGTATGCAGAAATGCTAGGTAGAAAGATTGATGAGCACAATGTTCAAGTATTCTTAGTGAATACTGGGTGGACTGGTGGAGAGTATGGCGTAGGAAGCCGTATGAAGCTGTCATATACGCGTGCAATGGTTCAAGCGGCTTTAGAAGGTGAACTTACTCATGCAGAAACAGTGAAAAATGATATTTTCGGCTTAGAGATCCCAATTCACATTCCAGGCGTTCCTGATGATGTGCTTCAGCCTGCAAAAACATGGGCTGACCAAAGTACGTACTATGTAAAAGCAAAAGAATTAGCTGTAAAATTCAAAGAAAACTTCAAAAAGTTCTCCAATGTTTCAAACGATATTGAATTTTTGGGCGGACCAAGAATATAAACTGCATAAAGCAAAAAAGCTCGAGAAAAATCAAACCTCGAGCTTTTTTGTATTCGACTCCCGTGTTTTCATCCATTCTGTTAACCTTCTCACTGTTTCCCGATTTTCATGTGGTGGAAAAAAATGTGTGTAGTGTGGAAAATACCAGCTTTCTACTTCTTTTCCTAGTTCTCTAACTCTTTTTTCTAGGCGATAGGCATGTTCGACAGATACATTATCATCTTTTTCACCATGAATAATGAGTAAAGGGGCTTCAAGCTTTTCAATTTCATATAAAGGGGTTCTCCATTTATATCGTTCCGGATATTTTGTCGGCGTTCCTCCGATGACCCGCTTTAGCATCCTCCGCATATCATTGCGCTCCACATAGGTTAAGCTTAAATCACTTACTCCTGCCCATGTGACGACCGAACAAACATTAGGTTGATAAATAGCTGTAAGAAGGGCCATCACTCCTCCACGTGAGAAACCAAAGACATGGATCCGAGTTGGATTCACTTTTTCATGTTCCTCCAACACCTTAACCGCAGAGAACGCATCATATCTGTCATGTCCGCCAAAATCCTCGTGCCCCTCTCCCCCTTGATTACCCCGATAAAATGGTGCCATTACCACAAAGCCCTCCGAGGCAAATTGGATGATCCGACCAATTCGAACCTTTCCTACATTTTTTATACCACCGCGCAAATATAAGAATCCGTCATAAACTCCTTCCTCCTTTGGCTCAGCAAGATATCCTTTAATTTTTAACCCTTTGCTCATATATGTAATTAAATAAAGATTGATTGCCGGATTAGGAGACGGAAATCTTTGCTTTTCGATAATTGTGCCATCTACCATTTTATCCTTCCTCTCTACAACATTATTTTCGAAAAACTTTTAAAAACCCTTCTAATTAAAAAGAAAAATAGGCATTCACACATTTTTGTCACGTTTCATAATCTATCTTAGAAATGACTAAAGAAGACAGATTAACTGTCAAGGAGGAATGAGTACATGCGTCGTTTTTTTGCCAGCCTTTTTGCATTACTGCTTATTATTCCATTAGCCGCTTGTAATAATGACTCGGTTCAAAAAATTCGAATTGCCGAGGTAACGCGTTCAGTGTTTTATGCACCTCAGTATGTGGCCATTACAGAAGGCTTTTTTGAAGAAGAGGGCTTAGAGATTGAATTAACAACCGTACCAGGTGGAGATAAAACTATGACTGCGTTAATTTCTGGTGGTGCTGATGTTGCCTTAGTTGGTTCTGAAACATCCATTTATGTGGAAGCACAAGGCTCAACAGACCCCGTAATTAACTTTGCTGCCCTTACTCAAACGGACGGCACCTTTTTAGTGGCAAGAGAAAATATTGAAAACTTCAGCTGGGACCAAATTAAAGATAGTACATTCCTTGGCCAACGTAAAGGTGGAATGCCACAAATGGTTGGGGAATTTGTATTAAAGAAGCACGATATTGACCCACAAGGTGATTTGAATCTAATCCAAAACATTGACTTCGCGAATATTTCTAGTGCTTTTGCTTCAGGCACAGGTGAGTTTGTCCAATTATTTGAACCAACTGCTAGTCTATTTGAAAAAGAAGGCCGTGGCTATATTGTTGCTTCCTTCGGTGAAGAATCTGGCAAGGTACCATATACATCGTTTATGACAAAGCAAAGCTTTATTGATGAGAACGGTGATGCTGTTGAAAAATTCACACGTGCAGTCTATAAGGCGCAGCAATGGGTAGACTCCCATAACCCAGAAGAAATTGCAAAATCAGTCCAGGAATTCTTCCCAGACACACCACTTGATTTAATCACAACCTCTATTGAACGTTACAAGAACCAAGGATCTTACGCAACAACCCCTGTTCTTTCAGAGGAAGCTTGGAATAACTTACAGGACATCATGGATGAAGCTGGAGAATTACCGAAGAGAATTGACTACAGTACACTTGTGAACACAAGTATTGCAGAAAAAGTTTCAAAATAGGAGTGTTACTATGAGCTTTTTGTCAGTAAAAGATATACACCATGTTTATTTTACAAAGGATTCTACAACGACCGCACTCGAAGACATTTCTCTCACAATCGAGGAAGGGGAGTTCATCTCCCTCCTCGGCCCTAGTGGGTGTGGTAAAACAACATTACTCTCCATCATTGCTGGGTTATTAAAACCAACATATGGAGAGGTTTTGATAGAACGAAAAACGATTGAAAAAGCAAAGTCCGATATTGGTTATATGCTACAGCAGGACTACTTGTTTCCGTGGAAAACCATCGAGGAGAACATTTTTGTTGGGCTTCAAATCATGAATCAAGAAACAGAACAATCAAGAAAAAACACATTAGCCCTACTAGAGGAAATTGGATTAAAAGGGGTAGAAAAAGCGTACCCTAAACAGCTTTCAGGGGGCATGAGACAAAGGGCTGCTTTAGTTCGAACCCTTGCGACAAACCCAAAAATTCTTCTACTCGACGAACCATTCTCCGCATTAGACTTTCAAACAAAACTAAAATTAGAAGATCTCGTTTCAGATACACTTAAGGAATATCGCAAAACAGCCATCCTAGTCACGCATGATATCGGCGAAGCCATTGCCATGAGTGACCGAATTTATCTACTTTCGAAAAGACCAGGACAAATTGCAAAAGTATTTGATATCCCAGAAAACTTACGGAATGAGACTCCTTTTGATGTAAGACAGCACCCAGAGTATTCGAACATTTTTCAGCAAATATGGGAGGAGTTAGATAAACTTGAAACAAAATCTGAGCATTAAAGACCTGCACAAAGATTACTTACAGTCGATTAAAAAAGAGAAAAAACTGGTTCGTTTCTATCAAATCTTGATTTTTATCGTCTTTTTCGGAATATGGGAGATTGCGAGTCGTAATCATTGGATTGATCCTTTAATTTTTAGTAGACCATCAAAAATTTGGATTTTATTTTTAGAGAAAATCAATGATGGAACATTGTTCAATAATCTTGCGGTTACATTGTTCGAAACGGTTCTTGGCTTTATTTTAGGAACGGTCTTAGGGGCATTGATTGCTGCGATATTATGGTGGTCTGAACGTCTTTCGAATATCCTTGATCCGTATCTAGTTGTTCTCAATGCAATGCCAAAGGTTGCGCTTGGCCCCATCTTAATTGTGGCATTAGGAACAGGTTATATTTCAATCATTGCGATGGGGGCGATTATTTCCATCATTATCACCACGATTGTCGTATACACCTCGTTTAAAGAAGTGGATTATAACTATATTAAAGTCTTGTTGACATTTGGAGCCAACCGGAAACAAATTTTCCGCAATGTGATACTCCCATCATCTTTCCCAGCGATTATTTCCACATTAAAAGTAAATGTTGGATTATCATGGGTTGGGGTCATTGTTGGCGAATTTCTCGTTTCAAAGCAAGGCTTAGGCTATTTGATTATCTATGGATTCCAGGTGTTCAATTTTACATTGATCTTCCTAAGCTTATTATTAATCGCCATCTGTGCGACACTTATGTACCAAGGCGTCGAGTTCCTTGAAAGAAAGCTAATAAAGGACTCCGAGTAAAAAGCTCTTCTAGTGGTAGCTAGAGAGCTTTCTTCGTTTTTATGTAATTTTCAACATAGTCGATGCTATGGGTTAGGACATCATCCTTCATGATAAAACTATAATTACGATCAGACTTAACCGTATCCAAAGGAATTTCCTTTAACAAAACAGGACCTTTTGTTTCAAAATAATCCTTCTTCTCCAGAAGCCGTTCAATTTCGGCAAAATAAATATTTTTAATTATGGTTTTTCCTTTTCCAACGACCTTATATTGCCCAATATATTTGAGTTCTGAAACCTCTGCTCCTGTTTCCTCCATTACCTCTCGTATAGCAGCAGCTTCCACTGTTTCACCATCTTCTACCTTTCCACCAGGAAACTCAAGCCCGCGTTCAGAATGATTGGTTAATAGCCACTGGTCCTCGTATCGACAAATAACCCAAACATGTTTAGGATGAGTGGAAAAGGGGTCCGGTGTAAACGATAAATTCACTTCATTATGATACATATCATGAAAAACAATCATTTCGTCTTATCTCCATTACAATAAATTTATTTTCATCATAACATAAAGTGAAACTTCAATCAGTGAGAGAGAATTACCTTCACTGAATTTTAGTTTGGGGCCAACACGATATGGGACACAATGACGTTGCCACAGGACGAAGAGTACTTAGTCTTTGTTCTTTATTTTCGGGCTTTTACGGACAGTTAACCCCCACATAAACAACTTGGTTTGCGCTGGGGGATGCGGGATAAAAAAACAAGCCGCTTCATGTAGAAGTGGCTTAATCGATGGTTCGTAATACATCAAGTATTCCTTCTGATTGAATGAAATCCCTTGCCTCTTGGTCTCCTAGTTGATTGATTATTTGATAAATCTTCAGCATATTCGAGTCATATTTGTCATTGGATGAATCATAATGATACTCAACAAATGGTACATGTGCACGTAAAAAGTTTTCAACCTCATTCGAATAATTTGCTTCAAAAAGGTTTCTCAATTGCCGAACTTCTTCATCGGTTGCTTCAATTTTATACTCCCACGTAGACCCAGACTTCACCTGAGAAATTTCGCCACTTCCAACAGAGACATAATAGTTTTTCCTTAACTGCTGTTCCAACATGTTTCACTCCTAACGATGTGATTCCATAATTTTAGCTTTTTCCTCCGGTGCAAAAAATATGCACTTGTCGCAAATACTAGATTTGTTGCCTATTTTCAATACATTAGTATCTTTTGATACATTCCCCCATATACTAATTTCCAAGATAACATGTGAAAAAGCAGATAAAGGGGCAACATTTATGAAAATCATTGATGAAATTTATGAAATGTATCGAAATAAATTAACGGGTGACGAAGAAGATGCTGACATTATTGCTTTCTCCGTGCTTGAACAATTTGGTCGTGAAGACCTAATTGACCTTTTAAGTGATTTAACTGACCAGGAATTACGGAATTTAGTCGGTTTTTATATGATTGAAAACTTAAAAGCGAAAATGGCCCGCGATGGAATCGGCCAATCAAAGATGATGACTGTGGATGAGTTGAGGGATATACATTAAGATAGGTATTCGTTCCTGTACCGGTTGAGATTGACTTAGTTTTTGGGGCTCTATCAGTTTTATTTTACTTCTATCGATTTTATTTACGTTCTATCGGTTTTATTTGGGTTCTATCGATTTTATTTCATTTCTATCGATTTTAGCAAAAATTCCATCAAAAAAAGGATTGTCCACCAAAGTCAGTGCTCGTGACAATCCTTAAAAGTATTATATTTTACTAACAATTCGTAATGCGTCCTCAATTGACTCCCGATTGACATCATAATGAGTCGTAAACCGCACGAGCCTAGGTCCAAATGTTGAAACTAATACCCCATGATCTTTTAATAATGCAGCATACTGATTAGAGGTTAATCCCCTTTCACTTACATTCACTAAAACAATATTGGTATCAATCTGATTTACGACGTTCATTCCGCTAATATTACCGAGTCCTTCTGCTAAAAACTTAGCATTCTCGTGATCGATTGCTAGACGGTCAACCATTGTCCGTAATGCAACAAGTCCTGGTGCTGCTATGACCCCAACCTGTCTCAATCCACCACCTAGACGCTTTCTCCATTTTCGAGCTTGGTTAATAAACTCCTCACTACCAGCTATTATCGAGCCGACCGGAGCACCTAATCCCTTTGATAAACAAAATTGAACGGTATCTGTATATTGAGCAATATCTTTTACCGGACGCCCTATTGCCACTGCTGCGTTGAATAAACGTGCCCCATCTAAGTGGACAGGTATCTGATTTGCCGTTGCAACTTGATATATGGCTTCCATATTTTCAAGTGGAACCACTGCTCCACCCGCTCTGTTATGTGTATTTTCAATACAAATCATGCCGGTTTCAGGGTTATGTACATCCTCTCCTTGAATAGCGGCCTCTACTTCAGCAGGATTCATTGCTCCTCTGTTCCCTTTTATTGTTCGAGGCTGCACCCCTGCAAATGCAGAAATCGCGGCACCTTCGTAATTAAAAATATGGGAATCTTGCTCAACGATTATTTCATTTCCACTTCTTGTATGAGTTAGCACTGCAATTTGATTACCTTGCGTTCCACTTGTCACAAACATTGCCGCTTCTTTCCCAAGCATCTCAGCGGCAGTTCGCTCAAGCTCTTTCACTGTTGGATCCTCCTGATAAACATCATCCCCAACCTCAGCCTCATAAGCTGCTTTTCTCATTTCAGCTGTCGGCTTTGTAACAGTATCACTTCGTAAATCGATCATATTTTCTCCTCCCCCTTAACCTTGATCAAATACGCCTTGGCGTATTTTCGCCCAGATTTTTTAGGCCCACACGAGGTGGGTCACAAAGACGTTGCCACAGGACGTGGCGCCCTTAGTCTTTGATCTTATGTCTCGAAAACTTCCTCTGAAAATCTGTGGCATCCGCCGGAGGCTGAACTTTATTCAGCCTAGGTATAATCCCAAAAGTATTGAAAATTTTGTTCTATCCACTTTATTAGTAATGATTTTTCTGAATAAAGTAATAATAGAATAAAACCCTTCTTTCCACAAGAAAGAAGGGCACAAAGTTTTTTATTTTCCTAAGAAGGATTGAAGCATCCAAATATGTTTTTCAAGTGCTTGATGAATCGCTAGCAGCATATCACCTGTTGTTTCATCATCTGCATCTGCAGCTACCTTCATGCCTTCCTTTAATTCACCGGTTAGAATGGAAAAATCATTGGAAATGTTCGCTACCATTTCTTCAGCATTTTCACTTCCGTTTGCTTCCTGAATTGAAGACAATTCTAGAATTTCCTTCATGGTTGCGACAGGTTGTCCACTAATAGCAAGTAAGCGTTCCGCTAATTCATCAATATGAACAGCAGCCTCATTATACAATTCCTCAAATTTTACATGTAGGGTAAAAAATTGCGATCCCTTCACATACCAGTGGTAATTATGTAGTTTAATGTAAAGTACACTCCAGTTTGCAACTTGCTTATTTACGATTTCGACTAATTGTGTTGACATTAAAATCTCCTCCTTATTGTTAACATACCCCCTTTATATCATAGTAAAACACCATTTTTTCAAATGCTTTTTAACAAATTTCAAACTTTTACAATTATAAATGAATATCAATACCTTCTCCCTTTGTACCATGTTAAAATGAAAGGAGAAAAAGAGGGGGTTGCTATGTTTATAGTATTAACTATTTCAATCATTATTGTATTCGTCGTCATATTTTTAGCTGTTGCTACAACATCAAAAGCATATCAGTACAAACATACAGTAGATAACATAGAAGAAAATCCACATATAAATCATCTTGAAAATGAGGAGAATTCAGATGGAAAATAAATTTCTTCAGGATTTGGCTAATGATTGGTTAATTGAGGCTACTATTGATTCAATCCAAGAAAAATATGAAAAAGAAGAGCTAACAGCCAAACAATTAGTGTTCATGTATTTACATAGAATTTCAAGCTTTGACTCAGAATTAAAATCCATTATTGAAATTAACCCAGATGCACTTCATATCGCAATGATGCTAGATGCTGAACGGAAGGAAATCGGTCCCCGTGGACCACTTCATGGAATTCCTGTTTTACTTAAAGATAATTTAGATACAAATGATAAAATGCACACATCTGCAGGATCGCTTGCATTAGCAGAGTCAAATGCTCCGGAGGATTCATATGTTGCTTATCTTTTAAGAGAAGCTGGTGCGGTTATATTAGGTAAAACGAACATGACTGAATGGGCGAATTATATGACTGAAGGAATGCCTAGTGGGTACAGTTCACGCGGCGGCCAAACATTAAACCCTTATGGACCAGGTAAATTTAGTGTTGGCGGTTCAAGCGCGGGTTCGGGTTCAGCCATTGCTGCGAATTTTGCAGTTGTAGCAATCGGAACTGAAACATCAGGATCGATTTTAAGTCCTTCCAGTCAAAACTCACTTGTTGGTATTAAACCGACCGTTGGATTAGTAAGTCGTGCGGGGATAATTCCGATTTCCCATACACAGGATACTGCAGGCCCAATGGCTCGTACAGTGAAGGATGCTGTTTACCTATTATCTGCAATTGCTGAAGTAGACGAACATGACCCAATCACGTATACGAGTAGAACATTAAATCCCACTGATTTCACACAATATTTAGATGTTGATGGTTTAAAAGGTGCACGGATTGGCATTGCAAGAGAGGTTTATTTTGACTACCTCAGTGAAGAAAAACGAGTAGTCATGGATAAAGCTATTCAGAAACTTGAAGAACTTGGGGCAACTGTCATAGAGAATGTAAAAATTCCTTCTTCTAAAAATAAGTGGAACTATGATGTAATGACCTATGAATTTAAGGTGGGCCTGAATGCTTATTTACGCAAGTTAGACAGTTCAGTAAAAATCCGTAATTTAGCTGAACTTATCAAATTTAATAATGAAAATGATGAAAAAATGCTAAAATACGGCCAAATTATTTTAGAAGAGGCCGAAAAAACGAGTGGCACTTTGACAGAAAAACAGTATCTTGAGGCACTCGAATACGATCATTATCATTCTAAGGAGAATGGAATTGATTTTGTCTTAAATGAACACCAATTAGATGCAATTGTGTTTCCAAATTATGTTGGATCAGCCATTCCGGCAAAAGCTGGATATCCATCCATTACAGTTCCTGCTGGCTATACATCTGAATGTGAACCAGTCGGAATTACGTTCACCGGAACCGCATTTTCTGAAAGCCAATTGATAAAATTAGCCTATTCATTTGAGCAAGGAACAAAATATCGAATTCCACCAAAAATATAAAACCTCAGCCACATTGGCTGAGGTCCTTTTTTCTTATCCGAAAACTTTATGAAGGTCTTCTTTTGATTGTGATAACCAGAAACGCATGAGGCGTTTAGAACCTTCTAAATCATGAAGCTTTGCTTGCCCACATTGTGTTTCATTTGCTGCAGGAATTTCCGTAATTTCTATCGCACTTTGCATCGTAGCTTCAAGCAAATCAATGATTTCAGAAACAGTAGGCTCTCCACTTACAACTAAGTAATAGCCTGTTTGGCATCCCATTGGAGAAATATCAATAATATCGAAATGGTCATATTTCTCACAATGCTCACGAAGATTAAAAGCTAATAAATGCTCAAGTGTATGAATTACATCTGGCTTCATCGCTTGTTTATTTGGTTGACAAAAACGAATGTCAAATTTATTTACAACTCCATCTGTTCCAACCTTATGGACACCACAATGTCTTACATATGGAGCTTTTACTGCATTATGATCTAGTTCAAAGCTTTCTACTGATGGCATTCTCTTCACTCCCATAACTTTTTCTTTATATATCTATCATAACGCTAATTCCGATTTTTTTCATCAATTTAATTTGAATTAAACGTTTAAAGATGCTTTTGTTCCACACCTATAGTATAGTATAAATACCAAAAACCGATAAGGGAAGTAGAAAAAATTGCTTCAAGCGTTATTTATAGGAATTATTCGTATCTATCAAAAATTTATATCTCCATTAAAACCACCAACCTGCCGCTTTTATCCAACTTGTTCACAATATGGTCTTGAAGCAATTAAACGCTTTGGTGCTATTAAAGGTGGTTGGTTAACGATTAAACGATTATTAAAGTGCCACCCCCTACATCCAGGTGGAATTGATTATGTTCCAGAAAAAAAGGAAGGTAAGCATCAACATTGATGCCAACCTTCCTTTGTTTATTTGACGTTTGTGGTTTTTTCAAGATGTTCGTGGATTTCTCCTTTTTCAAGATGAACTTGAATGTTGTAACTGCCTACATCAGCAAATGTATAATCAGACTGATAGACGCCATCCTTTACTTCGTTAGCATCGATAAACTCGTGCTTTTCAGCGCCATCCTTCCATACCTCAAATCGAACCCTTGCTTCAGTTAATGGACTTCCTGATTCCTCAAAAGAAACCTGCAAAGTGGATGCTTTGCCTTTTGCATACTCAGCTTCTAATGGAAAATCAATTGAAACATTTCCACTTCCATGATGATGTTCACCTGCATGATCATCACTGTTTTCTGTTTCTTTATCAGTAGGCACTTCGTTACCTTCAGGATTGCCTATTACGACTTCAACCTTTGGCATCGTATGCATGCTTCTAGCTGTGACATGTGCAGTGACAAAATAGACTCCATCTGCATCGAAAGTTTTAGCAGCTGTATATTCTCCATCAGAAGTATGCTTCCCATCTAAAAATTCGCTATCTTCACTGCCTTTTTGAACAATTTCAAATTGAACTTCATCCGCATCCTCGACCGACTCTTCACCCTGTGTTACAAATGCATGAAGGGTAACTTCTTCACCTGGATTTATTTTTTCAGGATCAATTTTTACATCAACAGCAATCGGGATTAATTCTTCAGTATTACTATTCTTCGTTTCCGTTTCATTATTACATGCTGCAAGAATTACTAATGCAGCCATAAAAAGAAAAAGAATACCTTTTTTCATTATCTCACCTCAACTACATAGTACAATAAATGACCATTTATTCATGTGTCTTTTTTATGACATTACCTATTACCCATAGTAACCAATATGCGTGCTTTTGTTACATCTAAATTCAAAAAAAGAGGTCACACTCGACCTCTCTATCTTACTTATAACCATTAATAACTACATCCAGTTTACCTGTTTCAGGGTTAATAACGAGACCGTGAACTGGAACGTCCTTTGGAAGGAGAGGATGATGTTCAACCATTTCAACACTGTGACGTACACTGTCCTCTACACTGCTAAAACCTTGAAACCAGTCTTCAAGATTAATTCCTGAATATTTTAATGTATCAATTTTTGCTTGAGTTACGCCTCTATCTTTAATTTTATGTAAAATCGAATCAGCATCAAGTGCACTCATACCGCAATCATGGTGGCCAACGATGCAAATCTCGTCCGCATTTAAATCATAAACAGCAACTAAAATACTTCTCATCACACTACCAAAGGGATGTGAGACAATTGCGCCAGCGACCTTTAAAATTTTCACATCTCCATTTTTCATATTCATTGCTTTTGGTAACAACTCGATGAGTCGAGTATCCATACATGTTATGATAACCATTCTTTTATTTGGAAGCTTTGTTGTTTCGTATTTTTCATATTCCTTTGTTTCAACAAACCCTTTGTTGAAAGCCAATATATTATCCAATTGAGTCATATAATCACCTTTTTCTTTTATTTCATCTTATTTTATCAAAAACTTATCTTTATAGTAAATTTTTAAGTAATTGGTTTCTACTAAAAAAGATAATCGCTTAACAGGAAAAAGTTTTTTGTTCTCAAATCGGAATAATTACGATATAATATGAAAGGATTTCAAACTGTTACCTTTGTGGTACTTGAAAGGAGACAATTCATGAAAAAAATAAGCGGATATTTTGTGCTCCTTTTATTAATCAGCATACTTTCGGCATGCGGAGCAGATCAAAAAAATTCAGCAAATGAAGAAGGAAAGCTAACGGTTTATACAACCGTATTCCCTTTAACAGATTTCGCACAAAAAATAGGTGGCGAAACTGTTTCGGTTAAAAGTGTATACCCACCAGGGTCAGACGCCCATTCATTTGAGCCAACACCTAGGGATATGACGGATATTGCGAGTGCAGATGCTTTTATATATACAGGTGTTGGTGTAGAGGGCTTTGTAACAAGTGCCCAAAAAACACTTAAAAACGAAAAAGTCTCATTAATAGAAGCAGGAGCAGGAATTGAGTTTTTACACACGGAAGACAATGACCATCACGATGATGAGCACCATCATGGTGATATCGATCCACATATTTGGTTAGACCCAATTTACTCCATTCAATTAGCCGAAAATATTAAAAATGCTTTAATCGAAATTAATCCTTCCGATAAAGAAATATACGAAGGTAATTTTAAGGAATTAAAAGAACAATTAGAAGCATTAAATAGAGAATTCATGGAAGTTACCAACTCCGCTACACAAAAAGAAATTTTAGTTGCCCACTCTGCCTATGGCTATTGGGAAGCACGTTATGGGATCAAGCAAATTAGTATCACCGGCTACTCCCCAACGAACGAGCCATCCCAAAAACAACTTAAAAACATTATTGATGTAGCAAAAGAGCACAATCTTAAATATATTCTATTTGAACAAAATATATCGTCAAAAATTGGCAAAACGGTTCAAAACGAAACCGGTACTGAAAGTTTAACCCTTCATAATTTAGAGGCCGTTACGAAAAAAGAAATCGAAAGCAACGAGGATTATTTTAGTTTAATGAGGAAAAATCTAGATACCTTGAAAAAGGCGTTAAAATCAAATACGCCATAGCGTATTTGCGCCCGATTTTTAGGACCACACGAGGTGGGTCATAAAGACGAAGACATCAGGATGTGGCGGTTTTAGACTTTGATCTTAACTGCCTCGTAAAATTTCCTTTGAAAAATCGTGGCATCCGCCGGAGGCTTTAGGCCAACACGATGTTGGTCACTCAGACGTTGCCACAGGATGTGGCGTTCTTAGTCTGAGTTCCTAAATTTCAGTCACTTCTGAATAAAGTTAAAACCATCTTTGGCATATGTTACTTGCATCTACACCACTTTTCATGGAGAAAATAAGGATGCTCGACGATATTCTTGAAAAAGAGGTGTAGTACATTGGCACAAGATGTATTATGTGAAGTGAATAATTGTCACTACTGGGCAAAAGGTAATAAATGTAGCGCTGACTCCATCTATGTTGTTAGCAGCACAGGCACAACAGCATCAGAACAAACTGAAACCGATTGTAAAACCTTCGTTCGGGAAGGCGAAATATAAAATATCTTTCCTTAGGCAGCTGACTACTCAGCTGTCTTTTTCTACATCGAAAAGCGTGTATATTCTTTCAACATGTCGAATTTTTCAAATTAAAATAATTGACAAAATAAAAAAATGAACATATGATATTTTTAAAAGTTGCACAAAGGAAACATTTATTCATGTAGACAAAAAAAGAATAAATATCAGCTTGAGAGGAGAATAAGCGATGTATGAAAATGTATTACTCGCTTTTGGCTTGACCCTATTTGCCGGTCTTGCAACCGGTATCGGAAGTTTAATATCCCTTTTCACATCCAGAACAAACACTAAATTTCTGTCATGGACACTCGGTTTCTCAGCAGGAGTCATGATTTATGTATCGATGGTTGAAATCTTCGTCAAAGCAAAAATTGCCCTAACATCTGAATTAGGGGATCAAATGGGAAACTGGATGACAGTGGCCGGCTTCTTTGGAGGAATGCTATTAATTGCGTTAATTGATAAATTTGTGCCTGAAAGCAGCAACCCCCACGAGGTCAAAAAAGTCGAGGATATGAATCTAGCCTCACCTAAAGCAGATGACGCTGCATTATTAAAAATGGGAACATTCACCGCACTAGCAATCGCGATTCATAATTTTCCTGAAGGCATTGCAACCTTTACCTCTGCGCTTCAAGACCCGGGGCTTGGAATCGCCATTGCAGTCGCTGTAGCCATTCACAATATACCTGAAGGCATTGCTGTTGCCGTACCGGTGTATTTTGCAACTGGGGATAAAAAAAGAGCCTTTAAGCTCTCTTTCCTTTCTGGTTTAGCTGAACCTGTTGGGGCGATCGTTGCATTCGTGATTTTAATGCCATTTTTAAATGAAGTGATGTTCGGTATTATTTTTGCTGCTGTAGCAGGAATAATGGTGTTTATTTCACTAGATGAATTGCTTCCTGCTTCAAAACGTTATGATAGTGGACATTTATCCATTTACGGATTAATTGCAGGCATGGCCGTCATGGCCCTAAGTTTATTATTATTTCTCTAATCATTGAGAATGTGCATTGCCGCATACATTCTAAAATTCCAATACTTTTTTCTGTTTTGTTATTTGATGAATCCAATCTCGATCTACTTGATATCCAATTCCAGGCTCATCAGGAACGGCAATGCAACCATTTTCAACCATTACTTCTGGAATGATGACATCCTTCGTCCAGTATCTTGATGATGCTGAAATATCTCCAGGAATCGTAAAATTAGAAAGGCTAGCTAAGGCAATATTATGGGCTCTTGAAATTCCGGTTTCAAGCATCCCTCCGCACCACACAGGAATATCATGTGATTGACAAAGATCATGAATCCTTATTGCCTCAGTAATACCGCCTACTCGCCCAATTTTTATATTGATTACGCGACAACTGCCCATTTCAATTGCCTTTCTTGCATCCTCAGCTGACGTAATACTTTCATCTAAACAAATCGGTGTTGAAAGCTCTCGTTGCAGCTTCGCATGGTCAAAGATATCATCTTCTGCTAATGGCTGTTCTATCATCATTAAATCAAACTCGTCTAAGTCTTGAAGTTTCTTAACACCCTTTAATGTATAAGAAGAATTAGCATCCACCATTAACGGCAATTTTGGGAACTCCCGTCTAATTTGTTTGAGAAGGTCATAATCCTGTCCAGGCTTGATTTTTATTTTGATCCGTTTATAGCCAGATTTCACATGCTCCTCCATTTTACTTAATACCCGTTCAATGGAATCAATGCTTACGACTACTCCTGAATCAATAGAATTTCTCGTGCCCCCCAAAGCTTTAGACAACGAGATTCCTTGTTTTCTTGAATATAAATCCCAAATTGCCATATCAAGACTTGCTTTAGCCATATTATTACGTTTTACAAATTGTAAGCTTTTCTGTAGTTGTGTTGGGTGTTCATACTCTTCTTTTATAATTTTCGGCACTAAATAGTCTTCTAGCATATGCCAACATGTTTTTATCGTCTCTTCGGTATACCAAGGTGACGAAAAAGCAACAACCTCTCCCCAACCAACAAAACCATCTACATCTTCCATTTCAACGAGAATACTCTCTCTTCTTTCAACCTTCCCCATGCTTGTTACAAATGGTGAAAGCAAGCTTTGTTCAACGAGATGAAGTGTTACCTTTTTTACCTTAATCATTGTTTTCATCCTTTAATAGCTCAATTAATTTACGGCGCAATAGCTTATTTGAGGCATTACGTGGAAGCCGATCGACAAAATAGATAGACTTTGGAACCTTATAACGGGCAAGCTTTTCATAACAAAAAGCAATAACTTCCGCTTCGGTTATATTGCTTCCTTCCTCTTTTCTAACAAAGGCAGCAGCCACCTGTCCCCATTCTTCATCATCCACGCCTGTTACTCCCGCTTCTAAAATGGCTGGATGTCCCAATAAAACCGCTTCAAGTTCAGCAGGATAAATATTCTCCCCCCCTGAAATTATCAAATCAGAGCGGCGATCCATCACAAAAAGGAAGCCTTCCTCATCTAAATAGCCAATGTCACCAGTGTACAGCCAACCATCTATAATGGAGGTCTTTGTAGCATCAGCCCGATTTAAATACCCTTTTGTAACATTAGGACCTTTTACGACAATTTCACCTACTTCATTTGGATTTGCTTGCGTTCCCTCTTTTTCAATTTTGACCTGTGCAGGAAAAAGTGGCTTACCCGCAGAACCAAGCTTAGAAATGCTATATTCAGGTGCCAATGTGACAACCTGTGATGCTGTTTCGGTCATCCCGTAGGTTTGGAACACAGGTATATTACGTGCTAGACAATTCTCTAATAATGGTTTTGGCGCTGGTCCTCCACCAAGTAGCATACCTCTAAAGCCACTAGGATAATTTTCCTTACCTAATGCATCTAACATTCGTGCTAGCATGACACTGACCAAAGACATAATGGTCACACCTTGTTTCATAATGGCATCGTTCGCCTTTTTCGGATCGAACCCTTCATGGATGACAGCTGGAATCCCGTAAATGACACTGCGATATAAAATCGATAACCCACTGATATGAAACATTGGAACGGTTAGTAACCAGCAATCGTCTTGGTGAAGCCCTAAATTCAAACTAGACCCAATCGCACTCCACCAATGGTTCCCATATGTATGAATAACACCTTTGGGATTTCCAGTCGTTCCAGATGTATACATAATGGTATCAGTTTGCTCCAATGAAAAATACTCTTGGATTTCGCAATCCTTCTCAGGAAATTGTTGTAGCTCATTAACCAACACTTTTTCGATTTTGATTTCATTTACCTTTTCAATTAAAGCATCTTCAGTTATAAGCATTGTCGTTCCAGAGTCGCTTACTTGAAACTCTAGCTCACTGCTGGTTAGTTTGTTGTTTAAGAGTACCGTTACCGCACCAATATATTTTAAAGCGTGAATAACCTCAACCATTTCTACACTGTTCTTCATGAGGATAGAGACAACATCCCCTTTTTGAACTCCTGCAAAAGTTAATTGATTTGTCTTTTTTGATACGTTTTTATGTAACGATAAAAATGAAATTTCTTCATTTTCGGTTTTAATGGCAATTCGATTAGGCGTTAAAAAAGCACGCTGCTTGAGCCAATTTGGTATTTCTGTTGAATTCATCTGTCTTAATCCCTTTCTGTAAAATGATGAAAAAACAGCTTGATGAGGTTCTCATCAAGCTGCAAGAAATGAATTAAGGAAAACGTGGGAATTGCTTAAAGTCTGGCTTACGCTTTTCTTTAAATGCGTCACGGCCTTCCTTCGCTTCCTCTGTTGTGTAATAAAGGAGTGTAGCATCGCCAGCCATCTGTTGAAGACCTGCTAAGCCGTCTGTATCAGCATTCATTGCTGCTTTTAAGAAACGAAGTGCTGTTGGGCTCATTGCAAGCATTTCTTCGCACCACTTAATTGTTTCTTCTTCAAGCTGTTCTAATGGAACAACTGTATTAACAAGCCCCATGTCTAATGCGTCTTGTGCATTATATTGACGACATAGGTACCAGATTTCACGTGCCTTTTTATGACCGATGATCCGTGCAAGATATCCAGATCCATAACCTGCATCAAAGCTTCCAACCTTCGGACCTGTTTGTCCAAAAATGGCATTATCCGCAGCAATCGTTAAGTCACAAACAACATGTAACACATGTCCTCCACCAATTGCATAACCTGAAACCATTGCAACAACTGGCTTTGGAATTACACGGATTAAACGTTGTAAATCAAGAACATTTAAACGTGGAATTTGATCATCACCAACATAACCACCATGTCCTCTAACCTTTTGGTCTCCACCAGAACAGAATGCTTCATCTCCTGCACCAGCAAGAACGATAACCCCAATGTTTGAATCATCTCTTGCATAAGCAAAAGCATCAATCATTTCTGACACTGTTTTCGGAGTAAATGCGTTCCTAACATGCGGACGGTTTATAGTGATTTTTGCAATGCCATTGTATGTTTCATATAAGATTTCATCATACTTACGTTCTGCAACCCATTCAACTGCAGCCATTAGCTTGTCCTCCTTTTATGTATGTTTGTATGTAAATTTGATCATAAAGGAAAATGATCAGAAACAAACTCAACTATTATTTTACCAAAAAAATGCGGTTGTTCCACATGAATTGCATGTCCCGCTTCTACTATTTTTTCCACTTTAACATTTTGAATGCTTGAACTCATTTCTTCTGCAATATTGCAAAACTTTGGATCAAGGTCGCCACAAAGCAATATTGTTGGGAACTTGATTTCGTTTAGCCTTTCCCAATATGAGGGTTGTACACCAGTACCCATCCCCCTTAAGCTGTTAGCTAAACCGACAGGATTGTTTTCAAGACGTTGTTTGCGAATTTCCAATTGCTTTTCTCTCGATAGCGCTTTTTGTGAAGAAAATAGAGGTATGTTCTCCCAATAATCAATGAATTTATTAATTCCCTCATGTTCAATTCGATCAGCTAACTTTTCATCGGATTTTCTTCGGACAGCACGTTCTTCTTCTGTTTTTAGCCCTGGTGAACTACTTTCTAAAATTAGGCTGGCAACTCTATTTGGATAAAGAATAGCAGTTGCCAACGCCACTCTACCTCCCATTGAATAGCCAGCAATATGGAAGGTTTGGAGTTCCAAGATATCTAATATATGAATAATATCATTAGCTACTATTTCAATTTGATATTTTGCAAAATCATCTGGACAATCTGATTCCCCATGCCCGATTAGATCGATAAGAACACATTTAAAATGTTGTTTTAGTATGTCAGTAGTTTGATTCCAAGTTGTCAAACTCCCTGTAAAACCATGGAGTAATACAATTGGTACACCCTCACCTACTATTTTCACATGATAGGTACTCCCATTAGACGAAATAAACATTTTTATTGTTCCCTTTTGAGTGTTCCGCTTATTTCCTGGGAAACATTATTCCACATTTTTCGATGAATCATGACATTCTCATGTCGGTCAGTTTTTACCTCAACAACATGCAATCCTTTTTCTTTAAAAGAGTCAGTGATAGCTTTACGGAACTCTTCCCAGTCCTTGATACTAGTAAATTTCCCACCATACATTTTAACTGCATGTTCGTAATCTAGGCCAATTGGAGTTCCAAAAAGGGTTTCAAAATGCTTTTCTTCCTGTGATTGTGGTAAGAAAGAAAAAATGCCGCCACCATCATTATTGATTAAAACGATTGTAATATTTAAGTGATGATGCTTTGCTGCCAATAATCCATTCAAATCGTGATAGAGGGATAGGTCGCCAATAACTAAAACGGTATGCTCATTTTGTGAACTGATTCCCATCGCTGTCGATACTAGTCCATCGATTCCGTTAGCACCGCGATTTCCTATAACATGGATCGACTTTTCATTATTCGTAAAGAAAGTGTCAAGATCACGTATTGGCATACTATTTCCGACAAATAAAGTTGAGCCTATTGGGAGAATTTCTTGAAGTTCAGTAAATACCTTTCCCTCAAATAAAGTCTCTTCTTTATGTATCGAATCTACTTTTTCTTTTACAAGCCTATTTATTCTTATCCAATCGTCCACCCAACTAGAATCATTTCGTTTCTCTGTTCGGCTAACAATCACATTACAAAATTCAATTTCATCGCAATACACCATATCCGTTGCTGATAAAGTTGGATCTCTCCAGCCTCCATCCCCATCAACAATGATTTGAGTTGTGTCCTTATGTTTTTGAACGTATTGAAGAAGTGCTTTTGAAACAGGCATCGCTCCAAAACGAATAATGATATCTGGCGAAAATGTATCACGTAATTCTTCATTTCGTAAGAAAGCATCGTATCCATCTACTATATGTAATTTCGGATGTGCACCACTTCTAAGTTGTGATAATGGGTCAGCCAGAATTGGAAACTGAAGTGTCTCTGCTAAACTTGCCACCGCATGTCCAAACTCTTCATCATAATGTGAACCACAAACAATAATCCCCTTCATTTTACTGCTAACTAATTCACTAATAAGCTGAACCTGCTCTTCATCCATTTTCGGTTTTCCAACGACAACATTTACATTTTTACGGTTGTTCTCTTTTGTTCCCCACAAGTTTTCTAAACTTAAGTTTGGCACAAGTGGTTCACGGAAAGGAAAATTCAAATGAACTGGACCCGCTGGTGCAGTTAAAGCTGTTCCAGCTGCCCTTCCTGCCATTGTTCGAACATAGGATAGCATTTGTTCTGAGTCTTCTGGTAGTGCCATTTCTACAAACCATTTCGCATGATTTCCATATAACTGGTTTTGATTAATAGCCTGCGGTGCCCCTACATCCCGTAATTCATGTGGTCGATCGGCTGTTAACACAATTAGCGGAACCCTTGAATAATACGCCTCCACAATTGCCGGAAAATAATTCGCTGCTGCTGTTCCAGAAGTACATAAAATGGCAACAGGTTTTTTCGTTGCTTTAGCGACTCCAAGTGCATAAAACGCAGATGAACGTTCATCAATATTGATTGTTACTCTCATATCAGGGTGTTCCGCCATTAAAATCGCCATCGGGGTGGAGCGTGAACCGGGGCTTACAACGGACTCAGTAACGCCCACACGTACTAATTCATCAATGAATGATGCTACATATCGAGTCAATGCTTGATTATTCATTGTCTAAGCCTCCTAATGCAGAAAGCATCGGTCTAAACTTAATCATCGTTTCTGTATATTCACTTTCTGGTTCGGAATCCCCTACAATTCCACAACCAGCAAATAAGGATGCATTGTTGCCATTGAGTAAACCAGAGCGAATGGCAACGGCAAATTCCCCATTATCATTTGTATCTAACCAACCTACCGGACTTCCGTACCAACCACGGTCAAGAATTTCAAGCTCACGTATAATTTCAAAAGCTTTTTGTTTAGGTTGACCTCCAAGGGCAGGTGTTGGGTGTAATCGATTCACAACAGTAAGCAGTGACACGTTCTCTTTTGCCACTCCTTTTACAGGTGTGTATAAATGCTGGATATCTCGCATTTTTAAAATACCCGGATGAGTTGGTGAAGAGATACTTGTGCAAGACTCTTTCATGGCATTTTTAATCATTTGGACGACGACGTCATGCTCGTGTAGATTTTTCCGATCACTTAGTATTTCATTTTCTAATTGCTCGTCCTCTGAAGGAGTCTTTCCACGGCGAATAGAGCCCGCCAGACAAGTGGTTAAGAATTCCTCTCCCTTTTTCTTTATAAGCCTTTCAGGAGATGCTCCGATAAAGCATGAATTTTTATATTCAATTGCAAATAAATAACTCATCGGTTGTTCTTCTTTTAGACGCGCCAAAACAGCATCTGCTTCAATTGGATTGTCAAAATGTAGTTTAATTTCTCTTGCTAATACAACCTTTTCAACCTCACCAGACTGTATCTTTTTTGTTGCATTGCGAACAGATTCCATCCATTCCTGTGGTTGAACTTCCTCTTTTGTGAAGGATGTGATATTTTGATATTTACGATTTTCCTCAAGCAGATCTTCCAATTTCTCCAAATCAGATTCAACGAAAGTTGTACCCGATGGTTCACAAATAATATTTGTTGTTAAATAAGTCCTTCCCTTATAAGAAGAAAGCATGATTGTAGGCAAGACAAATTTTGCATCATCGAAATGATCCCACAGCTCTGTTCTCTTCTTTAATGGATCAAATGAAAACCCTCCCATTAAAATAGGACCAGTAGAATACGGTGCAAATTCATCAACTATGATTGTATGTTGAACGAGTTTTTTCCACTTCTTTTCAATGGCTTCAAAGCGTTCCGTAGACTCATTATCACTAATTGTATAGGCTTCCCCAAGTCCAACTAGAACTGTATCATTTGTAGGATTTGACCAGAAACAACGCGTTTCAAAAGGTTTCCTTTTTCCAGCAGCAAAGAACAATAGGGGGTCTATGTTCTTGATTTCTTTTACCTGGCTTATAAGAACAGGCATAGAAAGCTCCTTTGAACGGTTTATTCCTTTCTCTATGTAATCTTTCAATCCTTTTTGGTGTATCATGACCAACTTTTATCCCCCCGAAATATATTCCATTATAATTTTATTTTGAAATAGTAGATGTTGATTATAGTATATCATTAACAATGAATGAATCCTTAATAAACATTCTGTATTATTTTTGTATAACTTTATTGTTGAAAAACTGCCTCTACGTTATACCTCACTACTAATGGTTGTCAACAAACTTGATTCTACCATATCTAACCATACACTGACCACTTTCTTCCTTATTATTAAGTTATTTGAGACATTGTCGCATTTGTAACTTTAATCCATTGACAGTACTTGTCCAATTCACTAAACTGTACTGTGGATATACATGAGCTTTGTCGTGAGAGGAGATGACTTATGCAAACAGAACTTCAGTCAAATCAGAAGCTTTCTAAAAAGCCTTCCAGTGGTTTTCAGGTATGGTGGAGACTCATGCGTCCTCATACACTTACTGCAGCATTTGTTCCAGTAATTTTAGGGACCGTTCTTGCACTATTAGAAACATCAATTAATATGGCTCTATTCTTAACAATGTTACTCGCTTGTTTGCTTATTCAAGCAGCAACTAATATGATAAATGAGTATTTCGATTACAAGCGCGGGCTTGATACTGCTGATTCAGTTGGAATTGGCGGTACAATTGTAAGAGATGGAGTAAAGCCAAAGGTTATTTTAAACCTAGCATTTACTTTCTTTGGAATAGCTACACTATTAGGTGTTTATATTTGTATGAATAGTAGCTGGTGGCTGGCATTAATTGGTACGATTTGTATGTCAGTTGGTTATTTATATACTGGAGGTCCACTTCCTATTTCATCTACACCTTTTGGAGAGCTAGCAGCTGGTTTCTTTATGGGCATGATTATTATTTTAATATCGTTTTTCATCCAAACGGGTACAGTTACGACTACAAGTGTTTTAATCTCGATTCCGATTATGATTCTTGTTGGTGCAATCAATATGTCAAACAATATTCGTGATTTGGATGGCGATAAAAAGAACGGACGTCGCACTTTACCGATCTTATTAGGAAGAGACAACGCGATTAAGTTTTTAGCAGGTCTGTTTATTATTTCATATATGTGGATCATTGTTTTAGCATTTATCGGGATTGCTTCATTTTGGAGCCTTCTTGTATTAGTGAGTATTCCAAAGGCTATTAAAGCAGTAACTGGATTTATTGGCAAATCAGAGCCAATTCAAATGATGCCAGCAATGAAGGCAACCGCCCAAACAAATACGTTTTTTGGATTCCTATTATCAATTGGAATCTTTATCAGTTATTTCTTTTAGGCTATTTTCTAAAAGATTGTTGCAATTGAATAAAAATTTAAGGCGTACCCAACGAATATTGGAGTACGCCATTTTTTACTTATTCCGGAGTTCCCTATCGTATAATGCTTCTGTCCAACCTCTATTTTCTTTATATTGGAAAAAAACGACTATCCTTTTTAAAGAAGTAATGAAATTATTTCTTCTTTTTTATTTTCCCTTCAGCCTTATTTTTGTTTTCATCAACTCTAAATTTTACGATTTTACTAATTAGTTCATAAGGGATAGGTTTACCTATAGGAAATTGCACTGCAGCTTTCGAGGTCTTATATCCCGATAATTCCTGTTTAAATTTATTAATTCCGCTTGGAGTTGGATAAAACCCTATATGGTTTTTAAATGCAGCAAAATGCACCAGATTTCCATGTAAAACAAACGTTGGCATTCCATAACTTATTTTTTCCTCAGCATTTGGCACTGATTCCTTGATAACCTTTCTTATTGTTTTTACTATTTCTTGAATCTCTTGAGGATATTGTAAAATATATTCGTCAATTGATTTCGGTATAATGGCTTGGTGTTCCATAGTATGACTCCTTTTCACAAATAAAGTTTTTACTGTATTTCAAAATTTCACAACCTAACATTGAATATACCTTTTCGACTACTTCTTTTTCATTTTATCAAAGTCTTTCCTTAACAACTCGATTTTACATCGTGTTTTTATCTATGTCTTCATACATGCACTTTTTTACATTTATGATTTTCGTGTTTATGTAAATAATACATAACAAGATTCGTTACGAAATCATTTTGGAAGGAGTGCTTACAATGTTATCAAATGAGCAATTATCAACCTTCCGTTCACAGTTGATAAACGCAAAAAAAGAGGTTAAAGAACAATTGGAAGATGGAGATCATTTTGACCTAGAGCAAAGTCATCATGAATCCGTAGGTGAACTCTCTTTATACGATAATCATCCTGGAGATCAAGGAACAGAATTATATGAACGAGAAAAAGACATTGCCTTAAATGAACATATCGAAAAAGAATTAAAAGACATTGAATACGCCTTACAAGCAATAGAAGAAGGAAGATACGGGAAATGTGAAAAATGTGGCAAGGACATACCACTAGATCGTCTTGATGCTATTCCAACGACTACGTATTGTGTTGAACATAGTCCTAATCAGGTCGTTTCCCATAATCGACCTATTGAGGAAGGCGTATTAATGCCACCATTTGGGAAGTTTGTTGATGAGGAAGACAATATATCCTTTGATGCAGAGGATTCCTGGCAGGATGTGGCAAGGTATGGAACATCTGAATCTCCTTCAGACCTTGCAGACCCCGTAGACAGCTATAATGAGGTGTACGTTGAATCTGATGAGAATGTGGGCTATGTTGAGGATTACGAGAACTTTGTTGCAACAGATATTGAAGGAAAAGAAATTATCATATATCCAAATAACCAACATGAACGATATGAAGAGGTGCTAGAGGAAGAAGGTATTATGACGATGTTCGGTGACCTTCCCCCCTATGAAAAGGAACCCTATACACAGGACGAAGCCGAGGATTAAGTTGAAAAGCAGTGGAATCATATCCACTGCTTTTCATGTTACTTAGCTGGTTGTAAAACAAGCGTATAGCTATTATTCTTATACTTCACTTTATCGGTATAGGTAATATGGTAATTACCTGTTGTCCAATCAGATATTTGGTCATGATAAAAAGAACTTAATACATGGCCAGATTGACCTGGACCAACGACATTATAACTTTCATTCATGTTTGATAAATCAATGACAGATCTCCAAGCCGCTCCGTGGGTAATTGCACCTGAATTATGATCAAAGCTTGCAGCTGCAACTGTTATCCCACTCCCTCCCATAGAAACAGCTTCATTATTATTAAATAAATAGTTTAACGGTGAAATTGCAGATAATGGATGATTAAATGGTACCTTATGAAATTTACCCCATGACCATTTACTTGGATTATCCCCTTGTTTTTCAGCAGCAAAATCGACAGCTCTTTTAAGAGACTCAACTGTCACCTGATCTAAACCTCCTGCCTCGGATATCCAAATGCCTTCATGTCCATTTTTTGCATCTCGAATCATTTGGTCTACGATTTGAGATTTTCCTTCAAACAAATTATCAATTTCCTTTGGAATGGATTCCTCAAACAGCACATTTGCAAATTCCTCCATCCATTGATGAAAGACGAATGGCTCTCCATCTTCTATTCGGTCAACAAAATCCCAGTCCTTAAACTCCTTTATCACAGTTTTATCAATTTTTCTTAGCTGGTCTTCATTGTTCGATAATGCATCTAGGAAAATTGGCACAAACTCCTCAGCCTGTAAATTATGTTGATCAAATTGAAGTTTGAGCATATCATCTACTGAAAATACTTCCTTACTAGATAAAACATCTTGAATGCGTTGCTGGCGATAAGGCTGTGCCCACGTATTTGTTATATGGTATGGATATTCCTCCGGAGCAATTTTATTATTTGCGGTAGAGATAAAACCTTCCTTTGGGTTCAATATGGTAGGGAGTTCTTCCCAAGGAATATATCCCTCCCACTCGTATTCATCCGTCCATCCTGGAACTGGGACAGAACTATCCCCATTTTTTCGAATCGGGATTTGCCCATTTGCTCGATAGGCTATCGTTCCATCTGAAGCAGCATAAACAAAGTTTTGAGCAGGCGTATGGAAAAATGTAAGTGCTTCTTTAAACTCATCCCAATCTCTCGCTTTGTTAAACATCAACACGGCCTCTAACTCAGTCGACGGATCAAGTGCAGTCCATCTTAATGCTAAAGCTGTTTCCTCCTTGTGATCATGGGTAAATTCAGAAATAATTGGACCATGTCTTGTAACCTGAACCTGATATGCCAATGTCTCCTCATCCTTTACCTTAATCGGCTCCTCGATGATGGTTGCATCTTCCCATTGCCCCATATACTCGAACTGATTTGCATTAGTAGGATTCCTTCTTTCAATATATAAATCCTGGACATCAGGGCCCACATTTGTAACTCCCCAAGCAATATGTTCATTGCGACCTAATATGATTCCTGGGACTCCAGCAAAAATAACACCACTAACGTTAACTTCATCATTTTGCAAATGAGTTTCATACCAAATCGATGGAGTCGCTAATGCTAGATGTGGATCATCCGCTAGAATAGGCATACCAGATTCTGATTTCTCACCACTAACAACCCAGTTATTACTTCCATTAAACTCATTCGGAAAGGGAGCAGTTGCTATACTTTTTGAAATATCAATTGGATGTTCTTTCATTGCTTGAATGACAGTAGCTCCATCTTCAGGATATGTGGGGAAGAATTCTAGTAATTTTTCCTCTGAAACATGCTGGGCCATATAGTAACGAAATGCCTGCCCTTTATAATGTCCCCCTAAATCATAAGCCATGTATTTTCCTATCGTAAGAGAATCAATTGGACTCCATTCAGTAGGCTCATATCCTGCCAGTGTAAACTCTACCGGCAATGTATTCTTCTCCTTTGCTTCCTTTATAAAAGCATTTACCCCATCGGCATAAGACTGAAGAACAGCCTTTGCTTCGTCTGAATATCCATCATAAGAGACTTTAGCAGCCCTTCTTAAACCAAGTGTTCTAAAATATTTATCTTGTTCCACTAAAGGGGCACCTATTACTTCACTTAACTCTCCGGAAGCCTGTCTTCTGCTTAAATCCATTTGAAATAATCGATCCTGTGCCGTAACATACCCTTGAGCGAAATATAAATCATGCCTATTTTTTGCAACAATATGTGGAACCCCATTTTGATCCCGAATGACTTCAACCTCTTCGGTAATACCCTCAACTGAAATATTCCCCTCAATAACCGGTAAACTTTTTCTCAAAAATAAATAGCCTGCTACAATAATTGACACAAGAAAGAGGATGATTATAATTCCTGTTAGTAAAACAACTCTCCAACGTTTCTTCCTCGGCCATATCCGCCTTTTAACAACGACTTCCGAACTCATATAATCCTCCTTCAAACGAATTATTTTAAGAAAATTCTAAATATATTATAATAGTCCTACTAAAATTTGTCATTGAAATCTCTTAGTAGAATTAACATTTTTTTCTTTCTCTTAGTAACGTTAAAGGGAAGATACTAATAAATGACGAATTACTTCTTTGTATATATTCCTATGGAAAGGAAGAAAGAAATGAATGCACATGAAATCGAGTATAAACTTTACGGAGACGACATGCAGTTTGTTGAAATCGAATTAGACCCAAGCGAAAGCGTCATTGCGGAAGCAGGGGCCATGATGATGATGGAGGATGGCATTTCGATGGAAACGATATTTGGAGACGGTGCTGGCTCTGCTGGTGGAGGTCTTCTAGGAAAACTATTAGGAGCAGGTAAAAGGGTTCTAACCGGAGAAAGTCTTTTTATGACGGTCTTTACAAATAGCAATATGGGAAAAAAACATGTTTCCTTTGCTGCACCCTATCCTGGGAAAATCATTCCTATTGATTTAAGCATGCTAGGAGGCAAAGTCATTTGTCAAAAAGATGCCTTTTTATGTGCAGCAAAAGGGGTATCGGTTGGCATTGATTTTCAACGAAAATTAGGTACTGGCTTCTTTGGTGGGGAGGGTTTCATCATGCAGAAATTAGAAGGAGATGGCCTAGCATTTTTACATGCAGGCGGTACCATACATAAAAAAGAGCTCCATCCTGGTGAGATCCTAAGAATCGATACAGGCTGTTTAGTGGGGATGACAAGGGATGTCAATTATAACATTGAGTATGTAGGAAAAATTAAAACTGCTTTTTTTGGTGGTGAAGGTCTATTCTACGCAACCGTAAGAGGCCCTGGAACAGTATGGGTACAGTCATTACCATTCAGTCGCCTTGCGGACCGAATCTTTGCGAGTGCGCCTAAGAATGGTGGCAGCACCGGTGAAGGAAGTATACTAGGAGGAATCGGGAATTTATTAAATGGTGATAACAGATAGAATAATTAAAGTCATAACTGGGAGGATAAGAAGTGGAGGTGTAGAAAATGAAACGTAAAGATGATATAAAAAGCAAACCAGATGTACCCCTATTTGATGCGCCAGACGATAAAATCCTTGCTTTTGATATGTTTCGCGGAATATCCCCCGGTATCTTTTCTGATGTGGATTTAGACAACCCAGCACAAAAAATTGATGAAGATATCATCCCTCAAGATTAGTACACCTGGAAACAGGTGTTTTTCTTTTTGACTGGGGGGAATATACAAAAAATCTAGACAAATAAAAACGCCATGAGAAATTCTCATAGCGCTTGATGACCCGTACGGGATTCGAACCCGTGTTACCGCCGTGAAAGGGCGGTGTCTTAACCGCTTGACCAACGGGCCAGAATATATTATATATTTAAAATCGTTATGGCGGAGAAGGAGGGATTTGAACCCTCGCGCCGCTTACGCGACCTACACCCTTAGCAGGGGCGCCTCTTCAGCCACTTGAGTACTTCCCCAAATATGGCTCCGCAGGTAGGATTCGAACCTACGACCGATCGGTTAACAGCCGATAGCTCTACCACTGAGCTACTGCGGAATAGTAATATGGTGGGCCTAAATGGACTCGAACCATCGACCTCACGCTTATCAGGCGTGCGCTCTAACCAGCTGAGCTATAGGCCCATTAAGTAAAAATTGGAGCGGGTGATGAGAATCGAACTCACGACATCAGCTTGGAAGGCTGAGGTTTTACCATTAAACTACACCCGCAAATTGAAATTTTATGGGGCGGCTGATGGGAATCGAACCCACGAATGTCGGAACCACAATCCGATGCGTTAACCACTTCGCCACAACCGCCATTAATTTTTGGAAAATAATAAGGTGGCTCAGGACGGAATCGAACCGCCGACACAAGGATTTTCAGTCCTTTGCTCTACCGACTGAGCTACTGAGCCACAACATATGGCGGTCCCGACCGGGATCGAACCGGCGATCTCCTGCGTGACAGGCAGGCATGTTAACCGCTACACCACGGGACCATTATTTTTAACACAAATATTATCTTACTATAACATTTTACTTTAGTCAACAACTTTTTTTGGTTGCGGGGGCAGGATTTGAACCTACGACCTTCGGGTTATGAGCCCGACGAGCTACCAGACTGCTCCACCCCGCGATAATAGAATATATATAGTTTTGTCATGTGCCATATCTAACTAATTTTAATAAAAATATGGCGGAGGAAGAGGGATTCGAACCCCCGCGGGCTTTAACACCCCTGTCGGTTTTCAAGACCGATCCCTTCAGCCGGACTTGGGTATTCCTCCACATATAAGAAGTTGTAAATGGTGGACCTTGTAGGACTCGAACCTACGACCGGACGGTTATGAGCCGTCTGCTCTAACCAGCTGAGCTAAAGGTCCTAAAGTCTTTAAATTTAATTGGTAGCGGCGGAGGGGATCGAACCCCCGACCTCACGGGTATGAACCGTACGCTCTAGCCAGCTGAGCTACACCGCCATGGTTAAATATAATTACTTTTTTAAAATCATTGGTGGAGCCTAGCGGGATCGAACCGCTGACCTCCTGCGTGCAAGGCAGGCGCTCTCCCAGCTGAGCTAAGGCCCCAAATTTTCAAATGGTCGGGAAGACAGG
>NZ_JBALOQ010000049.1:0-7385 GCF_036962705.1 Bacillus sp. JJ1562 | reverse complement strand
ACCTTTTTCGAATTCATTTATCAACTATTTTAATATCTGTAATTGGCCTTTAGATATTCCAGAAAGGGCACTTTAGTTAAGAGTGGGGATTGTTGCCTCACCCCATTTTCTTTTTCAACAAACGGGTTAATCCAATATGAAAGTAGTGTAAGAATATTATTAGTAGGCAATACCTACACGTGATTTTATATAATCGTTTGTTTTTATCTGTCTAAATGCAAATTCTGCTGTATCCGGTACTGATATTTCAGCTCCACCCTCCGGCAAAAAATTTCGATCTATTCGATATTTACCTACCCTTTCTCCATCCGGCAAGTACGTAGGACAGACAATCGTCCATTCGAGGGTGGATTGTTTGAGCATATCGTAAACCTTATGATGTTCTTTCGCTGCACGGGTTGACCTCTGCTTTGATTCGCTTGATTGATAACGTAGAGAATTTGGCGTTGATCTACTTTGCAGAATACCCGCAGTACCTATAGTTACTATTCGTTTTATACCTTCATTTTCCATTGCTTCGATAATAAGCGGCATACTCTCTGATAGAGTGGTTGTGCCATCAGTATTTAGTGCACTAATAACTACATCTATCCCATGCATTGCACGTACTATATTATCTTTATTTAAAACATTCCCTTGAATAATGGCTAAATTTTTATTATTTATTTGAATCTTCTCTGGGGTGCGAACTAATACGGTAACATGATGTCGATCATGAAGGGCATAAGTAACTATTTGACTTCCAACTCGTCCAGTTGCACCTAAAATTAAAATATTCATAAGAATGAGGCTCCTTTTGTAAATACTAATATTTTACTATAAAAGTTATTTTATTGTCTTGTTCAACTAAACGTTGTGATGCTTCAATAACGAAGGGCGCTCTTATATTATTGAAGTAACCGGACAGTTTTGTTGAACAACAATGTCCCTTCTCGAATTGATTTGAAACTTTTTACAATTAAAATCGTATAAATAGCTAAAGGAAATGGATTCTTATGGAAAACTCTTTTTTTACGAAGCATTATCAGATATAAAAGGAGAGGAATAAAAATGTATGAATACAAGTTTGTTAAAATAGAGTTTAAAAAATTATCTGGTAAACCTAAGGTAGATTATCAAGAAATAATAAAGAGTCATGCAAATGAAGGGTGGAGATTTGTTCAAATTTTCTCTCCTGACTTTGCTACTTCTGGGGTTGCAGTAGGTACATACTACGACTTGGTCTTTGAAAGACCAATAACAAAATAAACAGAAAAAATGTATAAGAAAGCTTGTGAAATATTCTACTTGAAGTAACGGGGGCTTTCGTTAAACATGAGTAAATAATAAACACACAAAAAACACCGTACAAATTTCGGTGTTTTTTCATGTGAGATCTAACTTGCTATCTCCATCTATTTTTAGTTTTGTACTTCAAACCTGAACCCGTTACTTTTAGCGAACCTTTTTCGAATTCATTTATCAACTATTTTAATATCTGTAATTGGCCAAACAACAACCTTCGTAGTTCCAACTACTTGATCCATTGGAATAGCCCCAATATGGCGACTGTCCATACTATTTCGCCGATTATCTCCCATTACAAACAAATGACCTTCTGGAACTACTTCACTCCCCACCGGGGTTTCCTTTAATGTAAAAGAATACGTTAGTGGACCATTCGTTACCGCTTCTTTACTATTATCTAAATAAGGCTCATCGTAGGGTATTCCATTAATATACAACGTATCATTTCTATATTCAATGCGGTCTCCTGGCAAACCAATTACTCGTTTGATAAAATCTTTTTCCCCTGTAGCATGAAAGACAACAACATCGAATCTTTTCGGTTCTCCTATCTTTGTTACAATCATTCGATTTTGGTCTTGCAAAGTAGGCTGCATCGAAGCCCCTTCAACTACAACGGGCGTAAAGAGAAAAGCACGAACAATAAATGCTACTACTATTGCAATAAAGAGGGCTTTAATCCATTCCCAAATCTCATTTCTCTTTTCAACCACATTTTCACCTTCTCACATATTCTCTAAAGCTGATATATTGGTTATATTCCACAAAACAAGATCAAATTCCTTCTTAGTATTCACTATTCAGAAGTTTTTCCCCCCTTTAGGTACTGGGGAGGTTCCTAGTCATACCAGACATTAGTCTAATCATTACAAATAGTATCAAGACAAGTAGCAACTATTCATTTCATACTTAACCCTTAATATATTCAGGTAAAGTGAAACTTCAATCAGTGGGGGTTTTACTGCACGTTAATGCGGGATAAATCTAATTCATAATGATAATATTGAGAATCCCTTTTGTATCCATTCTTTTCATATAATCTTTGAGCTGAATGGTTATCTGGTGCTGTGCTGAGACTAAGGCTTTTAGCACCTGTTTCAATAGCGTATTCCTTTGCTTTCTGTAAAAGCATTTCTCCGACTCCTTGTTTTCTTGCTGTTGAATCAACATATAAATCATTTAATATCCAAGCTCTTTTCATGGATATTGATGAAAATGTTGGATAAAGTTGAGTGAAGCCAATATAGTTTTGTTCGTCTTTAACGATAAAAATAATGGACTCTTTGCTTTCAATGCGTTCTCTTATGTAATTCTTAGCACCTTCTATATCGGACTCTTGGTGATAAAACATTCGATACTTATTATATAAATCTGACACTCCATCTAATTCATCAAATGTAGCTTGATATATTTTCATATTTTCTCCCACCTCTTAAACTATGTTTTTTATTTTTCAGATAAAAACTTCCTCAATGATTGAACTGCCTTCAGTGGCTTCAGCGTCAAGCCATTTCCAGTTTTCATATAGCCTAATTCGCCCATCAGGTAAGATTTTTGGAGAAGAGACACAGCTTCCTCCTCTAATTTCATGATTGCTGTTAACGTGATTATATCTAAATTCTAAGCAACCATCCTCTTTGACAATTCCAATCAGTGTTCCTTGTATGATTTGTCCTCCGCGGTATGTTGCTGAGATGATATTTCCCTCTTGTTTATATTCAAAAAAAGTTTTTGAAGAAACCTCGCCATTCGCTGTATTATCAACTGTAACAAATCTTTTGCCATTATAATTTACCATAATTTATACTCCTTCTTTTCAATTTATATCTATTGATGCAAAATGCTCCTGTTCTAATTAATAATCGAATCTCTTAATAGATTAGAGCTAACAATTTTTCACTTGTAACCATTCATTCTCTAAAATACCCATTTCCCATAAACTCCAGTATTCTTCACCATTTTTTCCTGTATCCCTAAGTAACCCCTCTTTAATAAAACCTGCTTTTTCATAACATGCAATAGCTGAACTATTAAAATCAAAGACCCCCAGACTAACTCTATGTAATTGATGCTCCTCAAAAGCAATGTTAAGGACTTCCTTAATCATTTGTTGCCCTATGCCTTTACCTCTTGCGTTTTTATCACCAATTAATACTTTCCCTACTCTTGCTGATTTATTTCTCCGGTCTATTTTCCCCAAAGAGATATGGCCAATCATATTTCCAGTTTCTTTGTCTATTACTTTATAAATCAATGTTTCTGAGTTATGGCTATTAGCATTCTCCATATATTCTTCTAATTGACTTTCCGTAAGAGGATACACGAATGCAGGGCCGCCCCATTGAAGCAGGAATTGGGGTGTATCAATCCAATCAATGAGTTGTCTGAAATCTGAGCGTTCAAAGTATTGGAGTTCAATCATAATCGTATTCCTCCCTATTCATTAATTGATAATTTTTTCTTTTCATTATTTCATAAAATTTCAAAAAATAAAATGTATATATTTTTAAACCATGCTACATTCAATATGTATCTAACAAAAAAAGAAAGGAAGAATGAATCTATGAAGTTTAAAGTCGAAACACTTCCAAACTATCGTGTCGCCTATATGCGACGGATTGGTCCTTATGGTCCTGCAAATTTTGAAGTAATGGAGAAGTTAAAAAAGTGGGCAAAAGAGAAAAATCTTCTTGAATCGGCAATCCTATTTGCAATCCCGCAAGACAACCCTGATACAACACCTCCTTTCAACAGTAGATTTGACGCTTGTATTGTAATTTCAGAAGACTATCATTTAGATGATTCAATTAATGAAAATAAAATTACTGGTGGAAAATACGTTATATATCAAGTCAGACACACAGCTGATGATATTCAAAGAGCATATTCTGACATTTTCCCATCACTGATTAGCAATGGGTATGAAATGGATAACAAATTATTATGGAAAAATACACTGGGGATCTGATTGATAACCCATTTTGCGAGATATGTGTACCTGTTAAACCTCAATAAATTGCTTGTTAAATATATTAGTAACTTTAGTATAAAAGAAGATTTAGGGGGTTATTATGGATAATCAATTTAGAAAATTTCTTGACACTTATTTAGACGCTTGGCGTTCTTCTTCGTTAAATGAAATGGGTAATTTAATATCAAATAATTACAAGGCAAGGGAAATTACACGAGGAGAGATAGTTGATTTTGAGTTTGAAGAATCAATACTTGGCTGGGAACAAGGGTTTAATTTTGTTAAAGAAAATAACGCCCAATGGGAATTGAATGAAATTTCTATTATTCCATTAAGAGCTGATGAGATGTTGGTTATAATATCTGCAACAATTCTCATACAAGGTGAGAGTTTAAATTCTGCAAATTTATTTTTCCAGACCTTCAAAAAAGATAGTTCTAATGATTGGAAATTGATAAGAAGTTATATAGAAGCAGGTATTCCAATAGAGAATATAAAGAGAATTCAATTCAACTAACGCAATCAACAAAAGTGAAAAAGAAGAGCAGGTTGCACCTTGTTCTTCTTTAATTTACCCGCACCGTTTGATGTAAAAGAAAAAAATCCTTTTTACTCAATATAAAAATAATGTGAAGTAATACAGCTTCTAATTATGTTTATTATGTAAAATAACCTAATAATCTATCAAGAGAATTGATCTCGACATATGGTTTTATTTCGGTATCATTCTTGATCATATGAGGATTGAACCATATGCCCTTTATATTAGCATTTTGACAACCACCAATATCCTTTTCTATGTCATCTCCAACGAATAATGCAGCTTCTGGCTGCACATTAAGCTTTTGTAATGCTAATTCAAATATTCGTTTGTCAGGTTTACTAAATCCGACTTCTTCAGAAATGATTATTATATCAAAATAACTATTTAAGTTAGTGTTAATTATTTTAGCTTTTTGTCTCTGTGTTGAGCCGTTTGTTATAATTGCAACTTTTACTTGCTTCTTTATAACATTTACGATATTTATAGTATTTTGGTTTATAGAAAAACAATGAGGAAAATTATTATTCCAAAAATCTTGAATGTAATTACGTGGCAATCTATATTTTGGTGGAAATTCATCAAAAAATGAATCCAACACTTTTGTTTTATCACTGTAGCCATAGCTTCTATTATCATATTCTTTGAATTTTTGTAGCATTTCATTTTTAGTTGAATATTTAACATCCTCATAACACTTTTCTAAAATACGTAAAAACATTTTTTCTACTGCCTTATCCCTATCAAGTAAGGTATCATCTAAATCAAATAGCATTGCTTGATAACCACTCAAATAACTTCACAGCCCTTCTCACATTTGATAAATAATCCCTAGATCGCACCTTCAAACTTTAGGCTTACAAAAAAACGTAATCTTCAACTATTGCACTCTTTATCACAATAAGCTTACTTTAACTTTTCTTTTTCATAAAGAGTTCAGCTTCATACCCATCAACCGGATAATCATCTATGAAAACCGAGTTATAATAAAATTCTGGTAGTGAACATTCTAAGCTTATGTAAATTTCTTTTGGATTTATCTCTTTATCTTCCCATAACTCATCATGAAAAATAAATCCTGTTTTATTAGTATTTATATCGAGTACTATGGGGTCTCCATTAAGTCCAGAACCAATAATAAACAAACCATTATCAATACAACGCTTGTGTTCCTCGTATAAGTTGTTATCAGGCATTTCATTTACACTATCATAATAAACATGATTGAGGCTGGTTGGGACTTTGATCTCGTATAACAAGCGAAGCTATGAAACTGCAAGGAGGAATAGGGGTACCGGTAAATATAGTTTTTAAGGAGGATGGTTTAGATATGAATCCAGTCGTTGGTCTGGATGTTGCTAAAGGTGAAAGTCAGGTACAAGCTTTCTTGGATAAGAAGAAGCCATATAAAAGCAGTTTTAAAATCACTCACACTCTTGAGGGATTGGAGAGTTTATACGAGTTTTTGAGAGAAATAGAAAACGCAACAGGGGTAAGGCCTCCAATCGTTTTAGAATCAACTGGACATTATCATGCACCTGTTGTTCAGTATTTTGAGGAAAGAGATTATTTATTAATTATTGTTAATCCACTCATCTCCTATCGGGCGAAGGGCTCTAGCTTGCGTAAAGTTAAGACCGATATTATTGATGCTAATCATCTCTGCGAGCTGTATTATAAGGAGGATTTAGAGCCCTATAAAAAGCGTGGAATTCAACTCTTAAACCTTCGTAATCTCACAAGGCAACATGAAAATCTAACAGGAATATTTGTTCAAACTAAGTTACAGTTTCAAGCAGTTTTGGATCAAGTTTTTCCTGAATATAGAGGTGTCTTTGGGGATTTATATTCCGTTGTTTCTTTACTAACTTTATTAGAGTATCCAACATCTAAAGATGTCTTGGAAGCTGGAGAAGTAAAGGTAGCAGCTAAAATCGACGAATTATGTAAAAGCCGTTCCAGTAAGTGGGCGAATACTCAAGCAACTAAACTGATAGCCGCTGCAACGCAGAATCCGTTTCAGAAGGTCTTATATCAAAGTAATCTATTAACCCTAGAAATGTATATCAAAATGCTTCTTGAATACCAAAAGCACCTATCTAAGCTTGTGGGCGAGATAGATGCTTTGGCAAAAGAAATTGAAGAATATGAGATTGTCCAATCAATCCCCGGTATCGGAGAAAAAATCGCTGCAACGATAATTTCTGAAATTGGAGAGATTGATCGGTTTGATCACCCTAAAAAACTTGTTGCATTTGCAGGAACTGATCCTAGTATCTTTGAATCTGGACGATTTAAAGGCACCGTAAACCGAATAACCAAAAGAGGTTCGAGTAGATTACGACATGCCTTATATATGGCTGTTCAATGTGCCATTCGTGATTGTCGAAAACAGAAAACAACGGATGAGATCATTCCTCGTAATAAGAAATTACGTGAGTTTTATGATAAAAAACGTGAAGAAGGAAAGCCATATAAAGTAGCTATTATTGCATGTGCGAATAAGCTCTTACACTGGATTTATGCACTTTTAAAAAATAAATCAACTTTCCAAGATATAGCTTAAAGTGAAAATTAAACTAATTA
>NZ_JBALOQ010000048.1:0-2162 GCF_036962705.1 Bacillus sp. JJ1562 | reverse complement strand
AGATCCGTTACTTAACTGTGTTTGATAAAAAGTTATTTTTGATTGCTCATCTTCATTTATGTTTTCTTCTTTCGGAGTAAAGATCATGACAGGTATATCAGACGGGAACGTCATATCGATGGTTTTATCAATATTATGATGTATATTATTCGTTTCATTAGCTACATTTTTGTTAAAGGAATTCCAAACAGAAATGGCTTTGGTCATCTTTAAATTTTCTTCGGAATAAATATCTTCCTCTGCTAAAGGAAGGAATAGATCTGGAATCGAAAATAATGCCAATCTTGCAATTCCAGTTGGTGCTACATGAAATTTAGGCATTGTATGGGAATCAGAAACCTTTGGCATTGTATGGGAAGAATGATTAAACCCTGGCAATGTAGGATCAATCCCTATAACCGCTCTAACTTCATCTGGATATTTATTGGCATAGTACATACTATAAATCCCAGAAATGGAGTGTGGCATTAATATATATGGTCCCTCTATGTTTGATTCTTTTAGAGCAGTTCTGATTTCCTCTACTATGTTTTCCACTGTTCGTTCCTTATTAGTTAAATCACTCCAACCATATCCAAAAAGCTCTACAGCAACTATTTTATTGTTCTTTGACATCTCGTTAATCAAAGGTTCAAAATCTAGCACAGGTGCATCAGTACCCAATCCACTTAATAAGACAATAGTATTTTCACCATCACCCTTTGTATAGACATGCATATTCTTACCATCCACTTCAACTAATTGCCCTATTGCTGGGTATTTTTTTTGTTCATATGTAGTCATAACGATATTCAAAACGATCAGAATAAGGAGTGCTGCCACTATAGTCAATGATATATTTTTCATAATAATCCAAAGTCTAAATCTTTTTTTGGTTTTCACTTTTTTCACTACTTCCTATAAGAATATAAATTTGGATTTTTAATCATTGTATATTATTCCATTCTATCCATGGAAAATATTTGATGGCATACAATCTCACTAAATAAGATTTTTCTCTAATTACAGCTTACAATAAACAAACAATTTCTTTTGTAAACCTTATGCAAATTCTTATTGAACTATTCTGCCCCGTTAGCCATCCATGAAGCAGAAAAAATCATTGCTTCACCACAGAGAATGAAAATATATTGGTATGACTATACTGGTTATTAATCCAGTCAACCAATCCATAGTAATGATTTGCAGCTCTCTCATTTTTTTAAACACATGAGACGGGTTTTCTTTGGTATTGTCTTTTTTCGAGGTTAGAGAAGTTTATTTTCATGGTAGTTAAATAACTTCAACAAAAAAGTGCATTAATCCTTCTTGGATCAACGCACCCTTTACTTTAAAAAGAAACTTTTCCATAAGGTTTCATCAACCAGAAAAAAACCCTCGTGTGAACATCCAGCCAGTATACATTTATTATTATGATAAAACATTAAGTCTTCTGGAAGTTCTGGGCTAATCCAATCAAAAAGAGATTTGCTATATTCCTTCAAAAATAGCCTTGTAGCATTATTCATCTGAAAATAGAAAACGTATGCTGTATCCCCAGAAAGTTTTGTGGTTTCCCATTCTCGTTGAATTTTCCGTTCGATTAAATGCCCTTTAATATCGACGATCAAATTATCAACATAGGCAAGACGTTCTTCTTCAATCTCCATTAACTGTCTATTCTCAACAAAAGCAAAACGATTACAATGCTTTGATAATATGTCTATTAATCGTTTATAACGATTGCCCTTTACATTTTCCGTTATCATTAGCATACAAATTCCTCCTTAAACAGCTCTTCAACTATCCTTCTCCCTATATTAAAAATAAGTTCAACAAAAAAGGTGGTTAATCCTTCTTTGATTAACGCACCCGTTAGCACAATATCTAATTCATTGAGTAACTGCTCTGCTTTTCAAAAATTCATAAAATAGACTAAAACACAAATTAATTCCACTCAAGAGAAATACAGGTACTTTTTTACCTATACACATTCGGCGGTTCAGAGGCGGCCACGGGCTACACTATTCATCCTCCCTCACCGCCACCGATCTCCTCGCTTCTTCACGTAGTGTTCAAACACAAAGCGCCAAGGAATGATGAAAGGAAAAATCAACACTAACAAGCAGGCGTAGGCCGTCGCCCAGGTTGATTCGTCCATTTGACCAGCTGACCACAGTGGG
>NZ_JBALOQ010000047.1:0-7984 GCF_036962705.1 Bacillus sp. JJ1562 | reverse complement strand
CCATATGGGTACAATAACACACTGAATTGCGTTTTAATTTTGATCAATGTGTTATTCGCTTCATGAAATGAGCGACAGTACATTTTTCAAAAACTTATTTCAGTAGTTCCTCTTCCATGTAATAAAATAGACGATAATCTGAATCAACGGATAAAGCAGCAATAAAATAATTGGATAATATGGGACTGTGTCTGAGATGAAGGGAAAGAGTAAAAATAATGCGGCGATGATTGGGAACGTGAACCACATGCTAATATAGGAAGCTCGACATGCCTTTCCGGTGAGTTCCTTTTCGCGCTCATCACCTTCTTCAAATTCTGATGGTAGCAAAAAGACATTTTTCCATGACTTTCGCTTGTGCTTTAATTTTGGATAGGTGATTACTGTAAAAACACCCCCAATTAAAATGGTTGCAAAAATCGGCAACATGTTAATTTCAATAAACCAGGGTGGCTGGGTATTGTTTTTTACGATATCGGCAAAATCCATTTGTGCAAAGTACATAGAAGTTAATCCCCAACCGAAAAGTACCAGCATAACAATTGAAAACATGACATTACGAAAAATACTCATTTTTCCTCATCCTCCAAATAAAAAATTTCTTCAATTGGCAAGTTAAACGTTCGTGCGATATTCATTGCGAGTAGTAGTGAAGGGACATAGCTTCCTTTTTCCAGTGCGACGATTGTTTGCCGTGTTACATTAACCTTTTCCGCGAGTGAGCCTTGTGTCAGGCCATGCTTTGCGCGGAGTTCCTTCACGCGATTTCTAATTTCCATTTACAATATCCTCCGATTGTTTCTAACTATATTGTAAAGTGAACTATACATTTTGTAAAGTCAACTTTACATATATTTTCGGAAATATGGAAAAATACTATCAAAAAAGTAGTTTAATAGATTTTTCAAATTTGCTAGTTTAGGATTTTATTTTTTTGGCGAGAATGGGTTGTGAAGGGATGGTGCTAGAGAGTGAGTAAACAAATTGCGATTGTATCATTTATATTTTTAATGTTAATTGGGGCGAATAGCCATTTATTTATAAAAGAAACGAGTGCTGAAGAGCCACAAGTGATTCCAGACGAGGCAATTCGTCTTCGTATCTTGGCTAACAGTGATTCTGATGAGGACCAGGCATTAAAGCGCAAGGTACGTGATGCGGTAAATGCAGAAATTACAGTATGGGTAGCAGAGTTAACGTCAATTGAAGCAGCTAGAGAGCTGATTCAAGAGAGACTTCCAGAAATCGAGAAAATCGTTGCTAGAGTTTTAGAAGAAGAAAATAGCAATCAATCATATACAGTTGATTACGGAAAAAATGTTCAGTTCCCAACAAAGCTTTATGGACAATTTCTATATCCAGCAGGTGAGTATGAAGCAATTCTGATTACATTAGGGGAAGCAGAAGGGGCAAACTGGTGGTGCGTGTTGTTCCCACCATTATGCTTCTTAGACTTTTCAACGGGTGATGCAGTTGAAGCATCCGATGAAGAAGGAAAAGACGTAGCGATCGAGCAAGAAGAAGAGAAGAAAGACAAAGAAGAGAAGAAAGATAAGAAGAAAAAGGAAGAAAGTAAAGAAAATGAAGAGGAAGAGGAAGAAGTAGAGGTCAAATTCTTCTTAGTTGAATTTTTCACATCCTTATTCAGCTAAAAATCTAGCATATGGTTCTATTGTTCGCAGATGCCTCATAGAGTAGTTACTAGATAACTTTATTCAGCAACATTCCATCAACTATTAAAGTGGTGAAATGAATGCAATTAGAGTTGACAATTTGCGTGGGGATTCATACCCCGACTGAATAAAGTTAAGCCTCCGGCGGATGCCACGATTTTTCAAGGGAAACTTTTCGAGTGTAAGATCAAAGACTAAGGGCGCCACTTCCTGTGGCAACGTCTTTGTGACCCACCTCGTGTGGGCCTAAAAAAATCGGGCGCAAATACGCCAAGGCGCATTTGATCTAATGATGAGGTGGGGAAAAATGAAACAAATTAGAACGGCAAATGTGCAGGATATTGAAAAGGTAACAGCATTTTTAGGACAAGCTGAGGTCAGTGCGGATGGAATCGAATCGATCATTGACCATTTTATTTTATTAGAGGATGCCGAACAGAAAATCCTCGCAACATTAGGGATTGAGAGAATTGAACAAGATGGACTGCTTCGGTCACTCGTGATTTCTCAAGGTGTGGACCAAACGAATTTACTTACATTATTTAAAAGTGCCATATCACTTGCAAAGCATAAGGAATTAAAATGTCTCTTTTTAGCGACAAATAAGCAAGCGTCGATTCAATTTTTCGCAATGCTTGGCTTCGAGCAAATTGAAGAGGATGGGCTTCCGGAGAATATAAAAGAATCAAATCATATCACAAAGCTACTTGAAAGGACGGATCCTATGTTCATGGTTTCGCAAATTGAAAAATAAAAGTAGTTTCCAAACCTCCGTTTGTGGACGAAATGTTCGCAAGTGGGGGTTTTTACCTTTATTCAGCAGTGGCCAAACCGATGCTGAATAAAGGTATGCATCCGGTGGAGACATGCGATTTTCAAAGGTAACTTTTCGAGCGTAAGATCAAAGACTAAGGACGCCACGTCCTGTGGCAACGTTTTTTTGACCTACATCCTGTGGGCCTAAAAATCTGGGCGCAAATACGCCAGGCGCATTTGATTTATAATAATTGTGGATAATGTGGATAATTAATGTTGTTAAAATGCGGATGAATGTGATAATCTGTGGAACGTAATGAAAAATATGGGCTGTGGATGAATTTTTTCCTTTATGTGTGGAATGTGGTAAAACTGGTTATATCCACAAAACTATCCACATTTTCGGGTTAATTGTCCACAAATTGTGGATAACACTTGTTTTACTCCCCTTAAAAACCTATACTTTTTTATATTGCGATAATAAAAAAACGACATTATTAAAGGATTTTCATATAGGAGTTGCGTTACATGCAAACAAAACAATGGGTTGTGGATAAACGACAACAAAATTTAGAATCTTATCCACAAATAAAAGAGGCATCAAGTCTCCTGCAGAAAAACGAAGTGGTCGCATTTCCGACAGAAACAGTGTACGGGCTTGGGGCAAATGCTTTATCTGATGAGGCCGTTGCAAAAATTTACGAGGCAAAGGGTCGTCCGAGTGATAATCCACTGATTGTCCACATCTCCACAATTGAGCAGTTACATAAAATTACACAGGATATCCCTGAACAGGCAGAGCGCTTGATTGAAAGATTTTGGCCAGGTCCGTTAACGCTTGTTTTAAAAAGAAAAGAAAATGCGGTCTCAAAAAAGGTAACAGCTGGACTTGAAACGGTAGCGATTCGCATGCCGAGTCATCCGGTGGCATTGGCATTAATTGCAGCATCAGGTCTTCCACTTGCAGCGCCGAGTGCGAATACATCTGGCAAACCAAGCCCGACCTTTGCGAAGCATGTGGCCGATGATCTGACTGGTAAAATCGCGGGGATTCTTGATGGCGGAGCAACAGGTGTTGGACTTGAGTCAACGGTTCTAGACTGCTCAGGTGAAGTGCCTGTAATTTTACGACCTGGTGGAGTGACAAAGGAGCAGCTTGAGGCGGTATGTGGTATCGTCGAGGTTGATAAGGCTATTTTAACAGAAGGCGAAGCACCGAAATCGCCTGGAATGAAATATAAACATTATGCACCAACTGCTCCACTAACAATTGTGAATGGTTCGATGGAATTTATACAATCTCTCGTTAAAGAAAAGCAAAACAAGGGCATGAAGGTTGGCATCCTCACAACGACAGAGCGTGAAAACAAATATGAGGCAGATAAAATTATTGCTTGTGGCTCGCGTGAGGATTTGGAGTCTGTGGCGAACAGACTTTATGATGTGCTGCGCTTATTTGATGAAAGTGGTGTCGATGTTATTTATAGTGAGAGCTTTCCAAGTGAGGGGATTGGTCAAGCCATTATGAATCGCTTAATCAAGGCTGCAGGACATAAATTGATCACAGAATAAATTGAGAAATCCTTCTTCTATTTCCTTTTGTACATGCATATGTTGAAATAGGCACGTCCAAGGAGGTAGAAGATGGATATAACAGCATTTCTCGGAGAACTTATAACCTTATTTATTATGGCAATTGCTTTAGGAATGGACGCATTTTCTGTTGGTCTTGGAATGGGATTAATCCGATTAAGACTAAAGCAAATTTTTTCGATCGGTATAACCATCGGTCTGTTTCATATGTGGATGCCTTTGGCAGGCATGATGATTGGACACTTTTTATCAGATACATTTGGAGCGATTGCCACCTATTTAGGCGCAGGGTTGCTCTTATTTTTAGGCTTACAAATGATTATTTCTTCCTTCAAGGACGATGATCAGCAGCGCATGATTACACCAGTTGGTTTCGGGTTATTTATTTTTGCTTTAAGTGTGAGCTTAGACAGTTTTTCCGTCGGGCTTTCGCTAGGGATATACGGCGCAAAAACCATCATGGTCATACTCATGTTCGGAGTCGTCAGCATGGTTCTTTCATGGATCGGCCTACTATTAGGTCGAAAGGTCCAAAACTGGCTTGGTACATACAGTGAAGTATTAGGTGGAAGCATCCTCCTCGTCTTTGGTGTGAAACTACTATTTCCATTATAAAAAATATATTACAAAACTGTGAGTACGGAACGAAATCCGTGCTCTTTTTTTAATATTGACTATGTCTTTCATGCAAATCTCGATTATAATGATACTATATCGAATTTTGTCTAAATACAGGTCGAAAGTAGCATAAGGGCAACGATGAAAAGGGTGATGAAATGATACGCGTTTTATTTGTTTGCACAGGGAACACATGTAGAAGTCCGATGGCTGAAGCAATTTTACGAAAAAAGTGCGGGGAAAAGATCGAGGTCCAATCAGCGGGAATTTTTGCGGGTGATGGAACTCCTGCATCGGCTAATACGGCTCAGGTGTTAAGGGAAAATGGAATGGAGTGTCAGCATTCTTCCTCTTTATTAACACAAGACCACATTGAGTGGGCAACTTGTATTTTAACGATGACCAGTCATCATAAACAGGCAATCCTTCACAGTTTCCCGCAAAGCGGGGACAAGGTGTTTACATTAAAAGAATATGTGGACGGCAGTGGGGATATTTCTGATCCTTTCGGAGGACCGGTTGAGATATATAGAGAAACCTATGCAGAACTCGAACCATTAATTGATCAAGTACTTTCTAAACTAAAATAGATAGATTTCAGGGGGAGAATGGGTTGGAAAAAAGGCGCTATAAATTTGGTCTAAGGTTAAAATTAGTACTATTTACAACTATTTTAGCGGTTGTGACGTATTCAACATCTGCTTTATTCATTTATTTTGTATATCCTTTCGTTGAAGAAATGGTGAATCAAACAGTTTTTGTGATTGGCACATTGGCTTTAGGTATTATCTGGTCTGGGATTCTTGCCTTTTTTGCGGCATCCTTCATCACAAAGCCACTTCAGAGGCTAGAACAGGTGGCCATTCATGCTGCAAATGGTGATATTCGTGAGGATGTACCCGTTTCAAAATCAGATGATGAGATTCGTAGCTTAAGCGTTGCGTTTAATAAAATGCTACACAATTTACGTGAAATGGTTCAAAATATCGAGGAAAACTTTGAAAATACAAATGTAAAAGTGGTTGAGATTACGAAGGCATCAAGTCTTGCTTCTGAGCAGGCGGAAAATATTAATCGTACCATTTCTGAGATTTCCAAAGGGGCTGACAGCTCTGCGATTTCGATTCAAGAGACAGCGGAATCAGTGGAGGATGTTATTCAAATTGCTGAAGAGGTTCAGCAAAACGCGAAAACCTCGCAAAACTTATCTGTTGAAATGGTTGATACGCTGAATGACAGTAAAGAAGTTGTGCATTCGCTTGTTTCTGGAATTAATAAGCTTGTTGAAAACAACAAAACCTCGCTTGAGGCGGTAAATCGGTTAGAGACAAATGCGAAGGAAGTTGAACATATTATTTCACTTGTTGGCGATATTGCTGGTCAAACTAACTTGCTTGCATTGAATGCTTCCATTGAAGCAGCACGTGCAGGTGAGCATGGAAAAGGCTTTGCAGTTGTGGCTGAAGAAGTGAGAAAGCTTGCTGATGAAAGCTCAAAGGCTGTTCAAGGCATTTCAGAGCTAATTAAAAATATCCAGCAAGAGGTTCGAAATGTGGTCGTTCAAATTTCAGAACAAGTAGCAGTTGCGAATGAAGAAGCGAAAAAAGGAACGATTACAAATGAGGCAATTGCAGAAATGACATCGTCTGTTCATGAGGTAGCCGATGCTGTGAAGCAAATTGCCGCATTGGTAGAAAAACAAATGGAACGTATTCAAGCGACGTCGTTGCAATCACAGGAAGTTGCGGCGATTGCAGAAGAAACGTCTGCAGGAGCACAGGAAGTTAGTGCTGCAACCCAGCACCAAACAAGCGTCATTTGTGAAGTGGACAGCTTGGCACAGGAGCTTGCTACCCAAGCAAGTCAGTTAAAGCAGACCATTCAACGATTTACGTTATAAAACTCCTGAAAAAATCTCCCGTTTGGTTCGGGAGTTCTTTTTTAGGTATAATAAAAATAAAGTAATGTTTTTTGGCTGGAAATCTAACCAAGGCGCATTTGATTATAGGGGGATTTACAATGAAAGTGGCAATTGCTTCAGACCATGGTGGTTTAGTATTGCGTGAAGAAATCAAAAAATTATTGGACGAACTTGAGATTGAATATGATGATTTTGGGTGTGAGTGCTCTACATCTGTTGATTATCCGGATTATGCCCTACCAGTTGCGAAAAAAGTGGCGGACGGGGAATATGATCGTGGTATTTTAATTTGCGGAACTGGAATTGGAATGAGTATTGCTGCGAATAAGGTTCATGGCATCCGTTGTGCACTTTGTCATGATGTCTTTAGTGCAAAGGCGACTCGTGAGCATAATAACACCAACATTCTTGCGATGGGTGAGCGCGTTATCGGCCCAGGACTTGCACTTGAAATTGCAAAAACATGGCTCACCACAGAATTCTCAGGTGGCCGCCATGAAAACAGAATCAATAAAATCACTGAATACGAGAACAGCACTGAACAATAAAAGATGTAGCGCCTGAGGATTTTTGAATCAGGCGTATTTGATTTTAGTTAGGAGGTTTGGGAATGGTTGCGGATATTGAGGTATGGAGAGGCCAGCTTCGAACGATCCTTTCAGAGTTTGCGGAAATGGCCTCATTGAAAAAAGGAGAGCTCCTAGTGGTCGGCTGCAGTACGAGTGAAGTCATCGGTGAACGCATCGGAACCGCAGGATCTGAAGATGTTGCGGAAATGATTTTTAGTGAATTGGATTTACTTCGAAAAAACGTGGGTGTTGAGCTTGCGTTTCAGTGCTGTGAGCATTTAAACCGAGCGATAGTTGTCGAGCGTGAAACAGCATTACATAAAAATTATGAGCAAGTAACGGTCGTCCCGGTTCGATCAGCGGGTGGAGCAATGGCCACCTACGCATTCGGACATTTTAACGATCCGGTTGTGGTTGAATTTATTAAAGCTGAAGCGGGAATTGATATTGGTGATACTTTTATCGGTATGCATTTAAAGCATGTCGCTGTGCCGATTCGAAGTTCGTTGAAGGAGCTTGGTGGAGCTCATATCACAATGGCAAAAGCTAGACCAAAACTCATCGGCGGTGAACGAGCTGTCTATCCAGATAAAAAAGAAAATAAAAAGTGCTAAAAGAGCTACGTGGAGCCAAGGGACCAAGGGGACGGTTCCTGTGGCTCTTTTTGTTTTGTGGAGCCAAGGGGAGCCACAGGGACGGTTCTTGTGGTTCCTTTTGTTTTGTAAAATAATTTTGATTTTGTGTGTAACATTTTAGTGGTTTGTCCGTTGTGGTGACATATATATACGGTTTTAACTACCTATTCAAACTCTACACAAATAACTTTTTCCATATAAATATCACAGATATATACT
>NZ_JBALOQ010000046.1:0-109982 GCF_036962705.1 Bacillus sp. JJ1562 | reverse complement strand
ACTTTTTTGGTTCACTTCAAATTGGTGAGTTTTCATATTCTTTTCCCAATAAAGCACTTTTGATTTTTCACACCTTAAACTACATTAAAATTACCCTTTTAAAAAGCCCTTATAGTTCTCAAATAATGGTTTTATCTATAAAAAACACCTGACGTAATTCGCCAGGTGTCTTCGTACTTATAAGATATTTTTCTTCGGTTCATAAGGTGGGTCGGCCTTCATGCTTTGTGGCAGCATTTGAATCGAGTCAATGACACTATCAAGCTTTGTTTCAATCCGATGCAATAGATAGAATGTCACGACAACAGGAAAGCCCACCTCTTGAATAAAAGGCATTAGCTGCTCCACCAAGACTCCTCCTTCCTTTAAAAAAAGTAGAGCCAACTCCCTAGAAGAGAGTTGGCCCGATCTCATTAAAATTCCAATGATTCAACATTACGCTCGACAAGACGTGCGCCTTTTTTCTCGATAATCGGACCGCCAGATGTTAGGAACACATTTGTTGATACGATGAGATCCATCGCAGCGGAAACCGCCACTGCGTCAACCGGTTCGATCGGATTTTCAATGGAAACTGTTGCAGTTTTTCCATCCTCATTGATAAATTGCATTTCTAGTGTTTTTGCCACTTTTTATTCCCCCTTTCCTTAAAATTGGTTTCAATCTTACTTGCCATCACCAGCTAATGAATAGCTGTTATTGCGCTCGAAGCTAACAAGTTGTAGTGTTTGAAGCTTTTCAATTGCAATGGCTACTGAATACAATTCATTAGCTGATACAACTGGGTTGATGTTGTTGTAGTTTTTGTTTTTGTATGTCATCTTTCCTTTGTCATCAATCCCGTTTTCAAATACAAAGCGTAACTGTGTACGTTGAATATCCTGTGTTGCTGCCATGTCCCTCACCTCCTTTACACCTATGTTATAGAGAGGTAAGGGGTTAAATGGGGCATCCAATATGATTTTTTTAAAAAAGAAATGAACCAATAACTCTGAGGGAACATCCTTTTTAGATCATTCTCCATATTTGGATAAAGATCTTGTTGTTTTTTATTTTCTTTTTCTTTTTCTTTTTGTCCACGTGTCGTATAACGAGTCGTATACGTATAGTGTGACGAGTCGTGGACGTATCGTATGACGAATCGATAAAAGATCTTAAAGCGAGTAGTCATTCTATCAAAAAGACCAAACAAAACTGGCAATTAAGTAGATAAAAAGAAAAAAGTTCAAACATTTGTCACAAAAACCAAACTATTAGTTGGTATTACAATAAAAAATCCATCTGATAGTTTGTGTACATTTTTTCATTTCTAAGATTTACTATTTCTAGAGGTGATTTTATGTTTGAGATGGTAGGTCAAAGGGTACGAAAGTATCGAATGGAGAGAAATCTTACGCAGCAAGAACTTGCTAAACGGGTTAACATTACAGAGAATTATGTAGGAGAAATTGAGCGCGCAAAAACAAAAGCTTCACTAGAAGTTTTAGAAAGAATTTGCCAGGCTCTAGAAATATCACTTGAACAGCTATTTACAAACTATGAAATTGTGAATCTTGTAAAAAGGCAACAAATTCTTTTATCATTCGTAGACATGCTAGAAGATCAACCAATCGAGGTACAGAAGGAATTATTGAAAATTAACAAAGCGCTAATTGAGTCCATTGATCATCTTCGATCCCAAAGATAAGTAATACCTTACATTTTGAATTTCTACCACTTTACATCCTAGAATATATCATCTTATGACCAATATGCTTTATCAAAATAAAATCCCCGAAAAACAACCCCATAAAGGAGAGAACCTCATGCCACAAATTCTAAATGAATATGAAATTAATCTTCAAACAATGGCAATTTTGTCCGTTGCTGAATTTGAATATTCAGCTATTGTCCTTGAAGGAGAAAACAGAATTCTTGTTAGACAAACACCTTTGCAAATGATTAAAGCAGCCTGCTTAGAAGGTGGTGCTTCCTATGAAGGTAGACGAAAGGCTGTTATCCATTTAACTGGTGCAATTCAAAAGGTACCAATACCGATTAACCCTCGAAGAAAGATCTTCGCATTCCCCACTCATTCTCCAACCACGTTTGAGTGCAACTGGATTTTCTTCCACCAAATCAAAACAATTACTCATCCAAAGATACAAAGTCCAACCAATCAATCCATTATTCATTTTAAAAATAATCAAACACTTTCCATGAATGAATCTTATTATGTTTTGCAAAAACAATACCAGCGTACTGCAATGTGCATTTTACAATATTCAACACCGGAACAATTGCAAGCGCATTCACTAATTGGAATATAAAACAAACCCCGAAAAAATATCGCAAAAAGGATGGCAACCACAAATGAACGAAAGATTACTACTTAATGAAAGCCCTATACCTCTTCTACCAACGCTAGCAAAGAAGATTGGAAGAAGTGAAAGCGTAGTTCTCCAACAGATTCATTACTGGCTTCAACGCAGCAAAAATATCCGACAAGAACGAAAATGGGTATATATCACGTATGATGAATTAGCGAAGCAAATCCAGATCTCAAAAAGTACGATTAGGAGGGCCATTTCGAAGTTAGAAAAGAACGGCTTTCTCACTTCCGGGAATTTCAACAAAATGAAAATGGATCACACAAAATGGTACTCAATCAATTATGAAAAAGTAGACGAACTAAAAGCGGATGATAATGAATTGCAGCAAGACGTAGAAGTAAAGTCCGAAATCCCCCAACCCGACCATGAAGAATCGATGTGTCCAAATGGAGCAGACGATGTGCTCAAAATGGACAGCCCATCTACTCAGAATGAACAGATGATGTGTTCAACTTGGGCAGTCGATGTGTCCAATATGAGCAGAGCAATACCAAAGATTACTACAGAGATTACATCAGAGAATACATCAGAGACTTCTTCTTCATCAAAACACGCATTTGAAACAGAAGACGAAAAAGATGCGTTTCAATTTTTTGAACAAAATGGGTTTGGAAAAATCGGAAACTATTATGCGAAAATAATTAAATCATGGTGTACGGAATTATCTAGTGAACTAGTCATAGAGGCAATGAAACTTGCTTTAGAAAATGGATCGAACCGATGGAACTATGTGGAGGCGGTACTTAAAGATTGGTGTAGCAAGGGATACCGAACTATTAATGAAATACAGTGTGCGCACCATTCATACCAAAGACAAAAGCAGCAGCAAACCTATAGAAAACCAGTCCGAAAAGAATACATTCCGGAGTGGCTCAAGGATGACTACCAGCCAGAAAAACCGGTTTTTGATTCGGAATTTGAAGCTAAGAAAAGATTGTTTGAGGAACGGCTTAAGGCTTACTGTTAGAAAAAGCACTTGATCGCTAATTTTTGTTCACAAAAGATAATTTTGTTGATGTAGTGCTATTTCATTGTCTATTTTTTCCATGGTTGCACAAACATTTGTTTAGTTTTTTTAAAGTTAAAAAGCATTGCGATAGGTGATAATTAGAAATTCTGGAGACAATGGGGAGCGTTTTCAGCAATCGGATTAGATTAATTAATAACATATCTTTCCGGTCCCCGGAAAACCTCCCGTATATGCCACCCTAGATAAGCAGTATCTGGATTGTAGAAGGATTGGATTGGTTCTCGTATTACTTCACCATGATATTTCATTAACCATTCTTCAAAACCATGAGTACCATGCGCTTCCTGGGATACAATCATTTGCCTGTTATCCGATATTGTGAAAACTCCTCTATCAAATAATTTATGGTGAAGTGAACATAGCGCGATTCCATTGTTCTCGGAATCTGGTCCTCCTGCTTGATGCCATTTAATATGAGCAGCCTCTACTCCATCTAATGTATGTGCTAAACGTACGTTAAATCCGCATACAGCACAACTGTAGCCATAAGCTCTTAATATTCTTTCTCTAAATTTTGGATCTCGTTTTCTCTTAGAACTATATTCTAAATCTAATCCTACAGCAGTTAAAATATCTTCATGGATTGTATCCGGAAAATGTTTATCCAAAATTATTTGGGCTATCTTAGATAGCAGTGATGGATCCATATTTAATAGATTGACTACTTCGTGTGTAAATCCACCTTTAATTTCATTCTGTAACAATATCTTGTTAGAGGGATCACTTTTATTTACTTCTTTACTTAGTTGCCATATTCCATCTCTGGTCAATCTTACAAATGGTTCTTCAGGATGATAAGATTTGCGAATTGGTCCAAAATCAACCAATAATTGAGTCAACTTGGGCTTAAATTCTTCATAAAGAAACATATTGGATTTCTTTGATTGGAACTCACCTAATGCTAACAATATTCATAATGGTTTATGCGGAGCACGTTGACCGCCTTTTTTCCATATCGATAGGTTTTCTATTTTATTTATAAGCTCTACCTGTTTCATTACTTACACTCATTTCGATTAAGAGAATTTATAAAATGTATTTAAAGCTATTCTATAAATAATCTTCATATCCCTTTAATTTTATTATTATTTCTTACCCGTACAAATAAAAAAAGACTGATCATTTTAAAAAAATCAGCCTTTTCCCAATTAATTTGACAATATTTTCTTATCAGTTGAATTATTAATCTGATGAAGTATAAGAGCACCAATTCCTTGAATAATTGTTTTAACCAATACCTGCCCAATAATAGCCGCTGGAACAGCCTCCCATGGCAGCATATTAGCACCTAGAGGGCTTAATCCTATGATAACAAAGACTGCTGAATCTAGTAGTCCGCCAACTAACCCACTATAAAATACTCTCAAACTCATTGGCAACTTAAGTCGAGTATATATTTCAGTGTCTGTGGTTTCTGCAAGTGCAAAGGAAATGGCAGAAGCAAAAACGATAAGTAGTGTATCTCCTAATAAATAAGATACAACCGCTGATAATAAAAGAGCAATTCCTATAAATAAATAAGTCAACTTTCTACCATATCGATTCTGAACAAAGTCCCTAAAAATAAAAGTTGCACCGATTAAGAGTGTACCCATTGGTACTATAAAAACACCAAGTTTCAAAGGTTCAAATGCTGCAGTAACTACATTTGCAGTAATAATTGATAATAAATAAAATAGGATTCTCACATCAATCACCTCAATCTTTGGATTTTATGGAATATAACCTTTCATTCCAACAAGTACTAAAGAACATATGTTCTTAAATCAATAATACACTTATTCGATAGAATTGTAAAATATTTTTTAAATAATAGAATCAAAATCCACAAATGGACTTTAGTAAGGTAAATAGAAAGGGATATTCTGGCCAAGATCAGGTTTTTCATATTAGTAGACTAACTAAGTTAACGAGTTTAAGACTTTTATTTTAATTATTTATATAGCTTAATATTTCTGAACGTGCATTACTATCGTTAACTAATACTCCTCGAACTGCTGAAGTAATAGTTTTTGCGCCAGGTTTTTTAACGCCACGCATTGTCATACACATATGTTCTGCTTCAACTACAACCATAACACCATGCGGTTCTATTGTTTCCATGATAGTATCTGCAACAGTTGAAGTTATTCTTTCTTGAAGTTGAGGTCTACGAGAAACTACTTCAACTGCTCGAGCAAGTTTACTTAATCCTGCTACTCGTCCGTTTTTAGGAATATAGGCCACATGCGCTATTCCATAAAAGGGTACTAGATGATGCTCGCACATAGAGTAAAATGGGATATCCTTCACTAAAACAAGTTCTTCATGATCTTCGTTAAAAATTGTTTCTAAGTATTTCTTTGGATCAATCGTTAATCCTGAAAACACTTCTTCATACATTTTTGCAACACGTTTAGGAGTGTCAATAAGACCTTCCCTATTTGGATCCTCCCCCACCGCTTCTAATATTAAACGTACTGCTTCTTCAATTTGAGCGCGATTAACGTTTGACACATTGTTTCCCCCTACCTGTTAACTACAATAAGCTATTTAACTTTCTTACACACCACGTTTATTTCCCCAAATATAGGTATGGAGTTGCGGTAATACTTTTACATTCCTAAATTCATTGTCTAACATAGTCTTATCTATAAGCCATTCATATTTTTGCAATAACTGCTCGATAAGAAGTTGGTTATCAACTATTTTGTTATCTTCATTTCCTACTTGTAGGAAGAATGGAACATCCGGATAACGAAGATGTACTTTTTTTGCATAGTTATAATCCTCATCATCGAACACTACAACTTTCAAGCTAGTATTCTTATTTGACTCTTGGACATTGAGTCTATTAATAATCATATCTAATACATCAAAATCTGTTATCATACCTGAACTTGGTGGTTTAGGTGATATTGTTAATTCATCAATTTCTAAAAACCAATCCTGCCATTTACTGCCCTGTGTTTCAAGACCAATTTTAATATTTTTCTCTTTTAAAAGGCATACCAAGTAATTTAAATTTTTTAATAAAGCTGGATTGCCACCAGATATCGTAACAAAAGAAAAGCCGTCACCACCAAGGGAAACAAGCTCTTGCCAAATTTCTTCGGAATCCATTTGTTTGATTAAATCTTTACCGGTACCATCCCAAGTAAATGCAGAATCACACCAAGAACAAGAATAATCACAACCCGCCGTACGAACAAACATGGTTTTTTGACCAATTACCATTCCTTCGCCCTGAATTGTTGGGCCAAAAATTTCTATTACCGGAACTTTACTCAACTTCCATCCACCCCCGTCTAGCTTCTGCAAAACTTGTAGGAGTTTCATATAAACGAACAAATTCAACTCTTACATCTTGATCTTTTTTCAAACCATTTCTTAATGACTCGTTCATTTTTTCATAAATCCATACAACCATATTTTCAGCAGTTGTATTCATATTTGGTAGGGTTTCGTTTAAATATCGATGATCAAGGTAAATTTCTATTTCGTTTTTCCAAATTTCTTTGATATCCCCAAAATCTATAACAAGTCCAATTTCATCTAAAAAGCCGCTAATCCCAAAAACAACCTTATACGTGTGTCCGTGTAGATTCTTACATTTTCCCTCATAGCAATGTAGGTGATGAGCTGCATCAAAGGTAAATTCCTTGCTCACAAGCACGCGCTTTTTATGGTATTTAAGTTCATTTTTTTTTATATCTTGGTCCATTTTTTGCAGATTTTCTACTATTCTAAAACCAAAAAAGTCTGATCCCATTATGACTCAGCTCCTTCTTTTGATCTAAGATATTTTTCTAAACCCTGTTTTCTTAACTTACATGCTGGGCACTTTCCACAACCATCACCTATTACTCCTTCGTAACAAGTTAAGGTTTTTTCGCGCACATAATCTAGAACATTTAATTCATCAGCAAGTTTCCAGGTTTCTGCCTTGTCTAGCCACATTAATGGAGTATGGATAACAAATTGTTTGTCCATTGATAAATTAATGGAGACATTAAGAGACTTTACAAAAGCATCTCTGCAATCTGGATACCCACTAAAATCAGTTTCACAGACACCTGTAATTATGTGTTTGGCACCTACTTGACTTGCTAAAACAGCAGCAAATGATAAAAATATCAGATTACGACCTGGAACAAAAGTAGATGGTAATTCACCATCTTCTCCTTCTTTAATTTCAATATCATTTCTAGTCAACGCATTTGGCGCAAGTTGATTTAACAGTTGCATATCTAACAAATGATGTTTAACTTTTAACTCTTCTGCAATTGCAATTGCACAATCGATTTCTAACTTATGTCTTTGATTATAGTTAAAAGTTACAACCTCAACTTCTTTGAACGTTTTTAAGGCCCAGAATAAACACGTTGTACTATCCTGTCCACCACTAAATACCACAATCGCCTTTTCATCTTTTAACATTCAAAAAAACTCCTTTCAAAAAGAAAAAACAGTACCCCAAGATAGAAGTACTGATTTATCTTAGTTTTTTTAATGAGGGGTGCTAGAACCTCTACCGTTTTTACAAACGGGTTTGTATTCGATATTTATTATTTTAACACATATTTCGACAAAGTCATACACGAACAGCATTTGAAAATTTATGCAAAATACCTCTCTAATTCCGAAATGATACTTGAAGTCCCAGAAGATTTTGGATAGACAGGATCCTTTTTGAGATATGGGGTAATGCCATAATATAATGCATGTTTCATTGCTGTTGTAACTAAAACAACAATATCAGAATTACTAGCTAAGGTCTTCGCTTGTGTCGTAAGACTTGTATCCACATTAATCGTAACCTTTAAATTCGGGTTGCGGGCAGAGACTTGTTCAGCTGCACGGCGTGCTGAACTTTCTCTAAGTGTAAAGATCACAATTGTGGACCCTGCTGCCATTGCAAGTGGATCAAATTCCTCAGCATCCTTCTCAATAAATTCCCTCATTGAGTTCAGTAAGTATTCTTCACCGCGAATAACCTCTCCAATATTATACCAATCCCGAATTTCAATATCTGATAACGTAGATAATCCTGATAATAGTGTAGATGTCCATTGATCCCACAGATGTTTTAGTTCCTCAAGAGAATGTCCGTAATCATAGAATAATTCAAGGGTAAATATTAGATGTGGTATCATCACCTTCATAGGTGTCATATCATACCACTGTTTCGTCCACTCCCAATATTTTGTAATCCCCTCAATATCCATCATCAATAGACCTTCAATTAATCGATTTAAATGATTTGAATTGATTGAATTTCTCTTACTATGTAGCAATAATAACTCTACGGAGTACCCATAGACTTCGATTGCCATTTCCCTTGGGAATTTATCATCGCGAACGAGTTCAGAAATAAAGGTTGAAACTCCCTCACTTAGAAGCAACTTTTTCTTACTATCAATGGAGGTTAAGGCAATTTCGACAACCTGATTTCCTAGCTCACTTACCATTGATGGTGTCCAAACAAATGCCGGGAGCTTTTCTTGGTCATACAACAGTTCAAATAAAGGATCTATTGAGTCAGCGTCAACTTCAACTACTTGTCGGAACCAATGATTCCATGTGTACTCAATATCTTCCTGAACTTCTTCTTGTGATTTGTTACGAGTGCCTTCATTTGCCATCTTAATAAATGTTAAATACGCATTCGTTTGAACATCTTCTGCTAACTCATTTTGTTCAGCCTCTGATAATGAGAGTAATAATTCATAGGCCACTTTTTGAATGTCATTCGATCCTGTAAAGAAACCAATTGCACTCATAATTCTTACTTTTTCCTTTGAAAGAGTACAATCTTTAATCGAAAGGTATGCATCATCCAATTGACCATTCTTAAGGAACTCTGCAGATTGTTCTTCTGGTGGAATGACTTCATCTGGTTTTTCTTCTTTTTTAAACTTCGTCTCAAGAAACGCAATAAGTTCTAGTGACGTTTCATCTGTCACTTGCTCTTTTATATATAGAAGTTTTTCATGATTGTTCTCAACTAGTGATTCGTACGCAAAAATGCGGTAAATATGGTCTTCTTCCATTCCGAGATGGGTATCTAATAAAGAACTGAGTCGGTACCGATTTGCTTTAAATATTTCAAAACTAGATTGAAAATCGCCATTTACATCTGATTGAGCTAACATGACAAAATAAAAGGCGGACAATAGTGCTTCTTTTACATCTTTCGGAATTCGGTGTAATCCAGAGATTGCATCAAACTCTGTCCAAAACCAAATTTCTTTCCATTTCTTTTGGGCAACTAATAATTCAACGGTTAGAAATAAGTAATTTTCATCAGATACGTAGTGACCTTCGCGAATGACATCTAATGTCTGTTCAGCTTGTCCCCACTCCATCATTTCGACATGATTACGAAACTTACTTCGTAACGTATAGGCATTGACAATCGATTCTTCCCATTTGATTCTTGGTTTTCGCTTGTGTACAGAAAGCCATAGTTTTAACCCATCCCATACTTTCGCCTCATTGCCTTGGGTAGACTTAAACATGAAATAGCCATTTGTAAACAACTCACTACCTATTTTGCCAAGTTCTGATGCCTCTTTTACAAAAAATCGTTTCTCGTTTGACACATCTACACAATAAGGAATGATGAATTTCTTCATAGAAGAATAATCAACGATTAAGGATTGTTCATCCCCTTGTAGAAAGAGCCAGAATGTCTCATTCTTTCCTTTGAATGGGATAACCGCACTTTCTCCCTTTGATAAACGGTTAATCATTTCTTGAAAAACGGGATGATTCACAAAGAATTCGTTACTCATTTCCGTTACTTTGTATATTGGACCACTTAACTTTAGTAAATGTTGAAGGAATTCAAATATTGAGGTTTTCATATTATTTCTGATTCCTCCCAACGTTGACGAAATGCGATGAGTGCTTCATTAATCTCAGAGTTACTATTCGACGTCCGTATACTCTCTTTGTTTACATATATGCCACTATATGTGAAATTCATTGAACCATGAACATACACATTATTGGTGACAAGGCCTTTGTCGTGATTTTGTGCTAATTTACGAAACTCCACTTGATCACGAAGTGCATGGATTAATGGTTTTGTCTCTTCACGCTCATTGTCACAAATAATTCGAACTGACATCCCCTTCCAAGCGAGAGTTGTCAGGATATCTGATAAATAAATCGTCTTGGACTTGATTAACGGAAATACATCCGTATATTGATCATGTTTATTTTCGATAATGGGTGAATTGCTTAAGAAGGGAGAAATCAAGTATAACTCTTTACTTGGATTCATCGCTTCTGCGACAAACAAGGACACTAAGTAGTCTCTTAGAACATGACTTCCCCCAAATGAACGAATAATTCTACTAGACATACGAAACCTCCCGAATGCTGACGTCATAATACCACTTGTCCCCGCTATTCGTCACTCTTTCTAAGAATGGATAATACAATTGGAATTTGAATTCAATTGGCGTATGGAAAAGACGGAACAGTTCTCCTTGAAAAGACTCCTTTTCCGATTTTGGCACAATGACTCGTATGCGATTTGCAGATTCAAGTGATTTTGTAGCCTCTTCAAAAAAGTTGTTGCTCGGATACTGATGAATTTCATGTGTTGGCTTAAACATTGCCTGCAATAACAGCCTAGATGGCTTGAAGAATGATTGAAATGGACTATATAAATTCAAGCATTCTGGACAAGAATCATGACAAGTATGCAATAAAAACGATTCCATAAATAAAAAGGCTTGAGTATTGGACGTAAAGTTTAGATTAACCTCTCTCATCACTTCATTTAATCTTTCTTTTATTTCGTCTCGACGTAGACTTGCTACAGAAAAGACATTCGGTGAAATTTGAAATTGTAGTCGCTCTTCCTCCTGCTTCCAAAACTCATGAATTTCTTTCATAAACACATCTGTTTTGTTTGAACGATTACTTCTAAAAAGTTTGTTAGACAAACTCATGATCAAATCTCGTTTCGGCGGTATTCCTAACTGGTCGAGCACCGATTGCAGCTCTGTTAAATACACTTGTTGGTTTTCAACTCGTTGCTCTTGACGGATTTTTCCTATCAAAGAAGATAGGTTTTCTTCTTCAATATGTTGTAAAACCAATTGAATTGAAGTCGCAATCGAATTTCTTTGACAAGAATTGATATTACTAGACACTAGCTCCTCAAATAAAGAAGTGCTATGTTTTAATGATGAAACAATTTTTGTAATGATACCTAAACCACCAGATTCGGTCTCGGAAATCCATACACTGTTTCCGACAACATCTACATTCGTATCTTCTGTATTTACATCAGGTAGCATGTCTTCTAAAGTTGCTTTAATCGCAGCAGCAATGGAGTCAACAATTGTTAACCTCATCCATTGCAAGAATGTTTCATTCGAGCGCAAATCACCTTCAAGCTTTTCTAAATGAACGAGTAATCTTTCCATGATTGCTTCATCTTCAATAATCCCTTGTAGTTTTTTCTTCACTTTTGGATCGTTTGACGAATTTTCATCATCTGACACAATTGTTGAATGAAAGATTGCTTCAAGCGTTCTTTTTGAAATCGCGACTAAGTCCTCTTTGTATCTAGAAATCGCATCTTTTAGGGACATATTTTGACTGATACTAATCGCTGTGACTGAAGATAAGACGATTTGTGCCATCCATTCACGTAAAAATACATTTAATGGTCCAGAAATATTCTCGTCTTTTATTAACAAGTAGTTATAAAAGGCAATTTTTGAAACTGAGATGATTTGTTCGGACATTGGTGAATGCAATAATTGTTCTGGATCCACTTCTACAACATCGAACCTTATCGCATCAACATAGCTTTGGAAGCCAATGGCACATGTTTCTCCATTGTTTAGAAACTGGGAAACATACGGCGTCTCTTGCCCCTTACTTGTCTTTTTAACACCTTCACTATATAACGCGTACCTAGTCATTTTTACCGTGTTATGTTCATCACTTGTAAAATACTCCACTTGTTCAAAAAGTGAATTCAATGAACTTTGCTTTGGAAATTCTACTTTATTTTGTGATGTATTTTGAATTGGTTTTAGATCCAAGTTCCAAATATACTTTCCAGTTGATCGATCTGATATGTCATATGGAATCGACTCTAAGTGGATGGAAATCGGTTCAAACACTTTAACAGGCGTATTGTTTCGTTCGATCGTTTCAACGTGACGAGAAGTCATCACTTCCGAATTTACGTCGACATTATTGTCTTCATTTACAGGCAGCCAATGAGCTTCATTGATTTTATATGCTCTCACATAACGCTTTGAAACATTGCCAGGGGCAAATTCCATCATTCCTTGGACAAGTGGTTGATGGATCACCTTATTTGAATCAGGGACATGAATGGCAAGTTCTGAAATATCAAGTGATGAGAATAATGTCCTTGGAATATATCCAACAAAAGGTTCATGTGATTGATTTTCTTTCGGGATAAACGAAAAATTTTCTTTTAATTGCGTATATAATGTTGGCAATACGTCAAAAAAGAAGGAACGAGGTTCGCTCCATGCGATTCGTCTTAATGTGTCTTCCTCTACTTGTAAAGATTTTTGCCAATATCCCATTAAATCTTGATCGTTTCCTTCCAGTACATCTCTAACAAGAGATACGATGAGTTCACGATCTCCTGGATATCCACTTTGACCAGCAGCGCTTAATTTATAGCGAATATCTAAGCTTTTTCCATGTTTGAAGAAACGGTCCATTAACCATTCCATGAATGTAAATACCATCTGTATCCGGATTACATTCGAATTTTGGATTGGTAAGTACATTTCATTCAAGTTTGGTTGAAAATATAATTCTGGGAAGTCATATACAAAGCGATCACGCCCATATGCAGATGAAACGACAACCATCCATGGCCTCATCCCTCTTACACGTCCAGCACGCCCTTTTCGTTGTAAAAAAGAGGCTAAATTACGCGGAGCTTTATGCTGGATCACTCCACCAACTTTCGGATCATTATATCCAACTTCTAACGTACTTGTTGCAATAACCAGTTTTGCTTTTTCACTTACTCCTTTGTATTGAGAGGAAGTTAGATCGACTTCCATTGGGGTTATCAATGCCCGTTTATCAATTTCCGTCGGAGCAAGCCAAATTTGACCTGCCGCATATTGTTGCAACAAAGCCTGTTTCGTTGGTTTTGTTCTATTAACTTCATTTAAGTCACGAAGCTTGCTTAATGTCTTAATCTTCTCTGCGTCAATTTCAATGTGAAACCATCTGTTTATCACATCTAATTTATCCGTAAAACCAAATAATTTGGAGCCAAATGCGCCTACCGAAAGATCATGATCAATCGGGTCCAACATTCTCCCTAAAAGCATGGCTGTTTGCACAGATGTAGACAATAAGGAAGCGGCAGAGAACGGGTCGCCACGAACTACTAAATTATACTCTACACCTTCTGAGACTAAATCTTTTTCCAGTGGTGTGATGTATTCAATGTATTTTTCTTCGATTCCAACCAACTGTGAAAAGAACGAACTCGGATTAGACAATGTTGCGGAGAGCCCCACAAATTGTATCCCTTGATTCGGATGTTTTTGTTTAATTAGATGTTTCATTCTTCTCAGAAGAAATGCAACATGTGCACCTGTTATCCCCTCATACACATGAACTTCATCCAATAGTACGAACTTTGGTGGTCGGTTCGCGTAAATACCAAATAGTGTATTTTCATTTGAATTCGGGAGTTTTTTATTAATCATTTCTGTTGTTGTAAAGATAATATCAGGTGGAGATACATTCATTCGATCTCTTGTTAGTACGATATTTTCTTGTCCAATGACCGTATCACACTCATGGTCTGAACAAACAAGTCGTTCAATGCCTTTTTCAACATCCGCTTCTTTCCAAACCATGGATTGCGAACATTTTGGACAGGAGAAAAATGGTGATTCATAACCACCCTCGATTTTCTCCCACTTTCTGTCTTTGTGAGAATGAACATCAGCAGCAACTTTCGGAGTGTCCCCAAAAAGCCCCCCAATTGTAAGTGGACGAATTCCTAATTCTTCACAAAGTGCATTTAAACTTAAAATCTCTGAAACAGCTTCCCTGTATTGATCTTTTAATAATTCAACACGTGGATATAGACCAATGATTTTTGTCCAATCGGTTTGATCCTTTGTCATCGTATCAATTAATGTAGCAAACGCAGGTATGTAAAATGATTTTGTTTTCCCAGATCCTGTTCCCGCTCCTACAACCGTTCCCGTATCATATTTACTTCGGGAAGAAGCAAGGATGCGAGATAAAGAATCCATTTGGAATTGAGAGAGAAGAAATTCTCCATCCCTAAGTAATGTAGAAATTACTTTTCTATGTACAGAAGAGACCCCGAATACACCGTCTAATTTTTCATTAATCTCATGTAGAGGAATATCTCGTCGTGGATATTTTCGATATGACAGCATTGGTTTAATATTACTTACTAAGTTTTTTGCAGACTGCCAATCCTCTGGTGAAAATCGTTGTTTTAGAAGATACATCATTCGAATTGTCTCAGCAAATCGTGAACGATATAAGGTTGAGTTTTTACCTTTTAATTCAAATAATAATTTGCGTTCAAGGAGATTTGTTAATAATGCATCCGTTTGTTCTTCAGTCACTTCAAGCTTTTCTATTAATTCAGTTAAAAGAGAAGTAGGTGGTTGACGCAAAAGAGAACGGATTTCCTCTTTTGCATCAATTCCACCTCCAATAAATCCCCATTCAAGTAACTGGTTTTCCTTTATCTCAATCTGCGTTAAGATTTCTTCAGCAAGAATATCAAAATCAGTTCGCTTCTTCATTCATGAATTGCTCCTTACTTGAATTTAATCACTAACTTGTTTGTTAACTGCTGCTGGCGAAGCCACAAAATCACTTCATCTGATAAATCGTCTAATGTCGCTTGATTTGCTGCAACTTTACCGATGAATTCTTGAATTCCTTCACTAGCTTTCATATCTGAAATAATCTTTTTCGCGCTGTCATGGAGTTCATCGTATCGATTCACAAGATTTGTCGTGATTGGCCACCTATTCTCAAATTTCGTTAATTCACTAACCAACTGATCAATTTCTTGTGGATTGCTCACAATGTTTTTCATTTGTTTAAGCAAGCGAATCGTATCTTGATTTTTATTGTGGACGTAGTTGATCCAACTCATTTTCAATTCATCATCAAGTGTTTTAAATGGACGGGAGAATGCTAATATTTCATCCTTATTAACCTTCTCCAAACCACCCTTACTTAATTCTTCTAGTTGTCTTAGAACAAATGACATATTCCTTTTAGGAAAGAGATCGCCATTCATTTTATGGAGTGCAAGATAATTTCCTAGTATGACTTTACATTTATTCAATTCACCCTTTGCAAATTGGGAAAGGTTGCTTACTCGACGAGCCTGTTGATGTTTTGTATCAAGTTGTTTGTATTCAACTAATGTTTCACGGACTTTTGAAATTTTATTTAACAACATGAGCAACGCTCCTTTCATCCAATTCCATTAAGGCCTTTTTTATGGTCATTAATTCTTGTTTTACCTCATCAAGTGGATTGTCGGTGAATGCTTCTAATTCTTTCTTTAATCGATCAATATCAGAAGTAAGCGTTGAATCCATCTTCTCAATAAGGATATTAAATTGCTCTAAAATATAATAAAAAGGTTGTACTTGAAGAGCTGGATTATTTGACATCAAAATGAGTTTCTCTGCCATCGATTTCGGTTCATTTAGTGATTGAAGCAGAGTCATCTTATTAGAGAGTTCTCCGTAGTCAAAAATATTTTTGTACAAGCTTTCATATGTTGCATGATGAAATGGCTCTTTCATTTCCTTTAAATAATCAAGAAAACTCTTCATTTCATTAACTGTTTTTACTAGGACATCTTCTGATACTTCTTCACCTAATAACTCGTTCACCTTAACAACGGAGCTCATCGATTGTTTTGCTTCATCTTCAATGACTGTCGTGATGCGTGAACGAATAGCACTCGTAATCGTAGCAGAAATGTACCAACTATTTGTACGACCAGCTGGTATTTTATCAATTTGGACATCAAAATCAATTGATTTCAAATGATTGATAGTCTTGATGATCTCGTATGCATCATAGTAAAAAGTCACGGATGAACTTCCTGCTAATTTTACATCTCCTTGAAGCACATTAAAGTATCTTCTAAACAAGTCTGTATGTTCATTTTTTAAATGATTGGTAATTGAGGACCAAGATTTACTATGACCATTAGCTTTTCCGCTTTCCTTGTCTTTCAATAACTGAAGATAAATGTCATCGGCTGATTCCTCAGTTCCCGAAAAACCATTTAATAAAGCTGTCGTATAAAACTCAGCTGAAATTAAAAATTTCTTCATTTCCCATTTGACGCCATCATAATCATAAGGCTTTCTTAAAAAGGCGAGAATGTCTTCTTTAACAGTTTCAAGCCATGTATGTAATGACAACAGGGCCATATACGAGTTATCAAACTCCCAACTTTTATTCCCTTCAAATCTGTATGATGCCAGTGCCTCCAATGCATATCGAAGTTCATCATTTCGCTTGAATTTTAGTGCATTTTGTTCATTAATCCTAACATTTTTTGGTTGGCCTTCAATTAATACGAAATTATTCGTTAAGAAGTCTTTTACAATAAGTGCCGAGATTCCTTCCAAATCCCAATGAATATAATCCCGGATAATATTTATTAGATCTGTAATCATCCAGTTATTATTTAATGGGCTTCCTTTTGACCATTTCTCTATTTCTCCCATTGCCTCCTCTAACTGAGTGTTCACTGGTGGAATAGTCGTTGGTTCGATAGGTGGTGTAACTGGCTCAACCTTAATCGTTGGTTTTTTTGGTTCATCTACTGATGGCTTTTTTCCAGTCGGAACAGTCGTCATAGGATTGTTGCCTAGACCAGTTGATGGAGTCGTCGGTGTTGGCGTTGGTGGAGTAATTTTAGTTGTTCCACCTGTAGGCGCTTGAATGCCTGATACAGGTTGTAAGCCGAATGCCTTGAATACATCATCCTCTAATCCACCTACAACATTCTTCCCTTCGATGACTTGCTCCTGCATAGTTCCATTTCCCCAGATTCGGAAAAGGGTCTCATATTGTTCTTTTAAACCGGCTTGAACCTTATTTTTCAAGAGACGGTCTGTACTTGGATCCTTCCAATTCGGCACCCTTTTAAAATCTTCAATAACCTTTCCGATTGGTGGTGGGAACAGGCCGTTCGGTCCATCTACTGTGTATTTTTGAATATATTGTAATAATACTGTTTGAAGAAAATTTCGTGGTGTTTGTGGATCCAAGCTCGTATAAAAATTCCAGAGTGCTTCCTTTGTAAATGGAAAAATGGATAGTTCCACACCACTTTCAATTTTAAAATTAGCCCATATATGTTTGTTGAAAACAGTGGCAACAGGAAACTCATCTTGGCGATATCCACTATTTCTCCATTCATCAATTTGTTCATCTTCTAAATAGACGGCATTGATATACCGAGCTGCAAGTTCTGCTGCCTCGTCCTTATCCTGAATAACAACATGGTCAATTTCGATATGGCTTGTGATACGATCCTTAATGTTTCCAGGTAAAGATGTATTATAATAACCATTTGTAATCCCTACGATGGAAATCAATCGACACAGTGAAGGGTTTTCTTTATGGTCACTGATTAATACTTCCACTAAGTCTTTATCTACTCCGGTAAAGGATGTAATATCTTCAATGAATAAGGTGAGATTTTTGCCTTCTTTTTTCAGTTCTTGACGTAGCAATAAGAAAATATCTTTTAGGTCCGTTCCTCTAAGGCTTAGACATTCTTGGATGACTTTATCAAGAAATTGATTTAAGTATGCAGCAACCTCTTTACGATATTCCTCAACTTCCTCTTGCTCTTCTGCATGGCTGGCATCTTGAATATCACCAATAAACTTTAGCGCTTTTCTACTCAAATCAGTTCGCTTTAGTTGTTGGGCTTGTGCTGAAGTAAGGTGAAAATCTTCTGGAATGAAGTGAGGATCTACATCATTCATGACTGCATTATTAGCACTTGGTGCTAGCTTCTTTTGAATTCGATCAATTGGACCATCATCTCTTAATAACAATTCTTGTGTTTCTTGACTAGCCAGGAAGTCATAGAGGCTATTACGCTTACTTTGACGAAGCTTAATTTCATGTGTATCGTCATCTTCACGTACGGCTACCATGAAATGAGCAAGAATTAGATTCTTTAAATGCTTGTTATCTAAGTGCTCATTTGCTTCAATCAACTTCTTTAGTCGATCTGATGTTTCATGGTTGCGAATGACTTCAGAATGAATAATCTGTTGGATGGCACCCTTTAATGTGCTCTGCATTCTAGATATAAAAATAACAGCCTCGTCTTGAGCCTCTTCTTCATAATGCTCTTTAATCCAACGTATAAGATGGGATTTACCTGAACCGTTATCCCCTTTTACAACATGAAATTGATGAAGGTCCCGATTAGACATGATGATGTTATAAAGTTTATTCTCGTGAAGGTGTTCCTCTCCATTTAAAAACAAACTCTTACTATGCATCCTAATATTTTTAAATGGTTTATGTGTTAACATGAAGTAATCTTTTTCGACCGTTATCGCATTGATTTGGAATACTTCTGATAATTTTCTTCTATATTGTTTAATATCCATCTTTATCAACCTTTCACCATAATATCGGTTACTTGATTCGGAATTACATGAGTGTGGACTTCATACAAATACCAGATATCTTCTACATCTCTTGTATGTTTTAACGTAATGATGCCTAGATCATGTAATGTTCTAAGTGCTAATGAAAGAGCAAATGAAAGTTGCTGGCTACTTTGAAATTGATCATTAAACTCAAGGTTTAGTTTTCCTCCATCTAATTCTGGACACGCTTTCGCAAGCCATTTCATAAACTCTTTGAAACGAATAAATTCTCCTCTAGGTAATTCCTCGTCAAATTCAATCTCTCTTCGAATTCGATTAGCAGGATTGACGACAAATTTACTGTTGAACGAATGACCCAATCCAAAGTAATTAGCCCAAGTGAACCATCCAGTAATATTTGTTGCATTGTATTCTTGCGTATTTGTATATTTTCTCGACACTTCATTGAAGAAACGTTCTGCAAGGTCTTTATTCGTTTCATTCATTACTTTTTCTGCTCTAGTCATGACCCAGGCAGTGAACCTTCCAAATATAAACTCTTCCTTCTCAAACGCTAACTTCGCTATGTAATGTTCGAACCTCTTATTATCAGTCACTTCACTTTCAGGTACTTGTAAGTGCACTTGATCATCATTTCCTATATGTACTAAACCACCATAACGTGCTAATTTAAACACATCTTTTGCCTGCAATTTATCTGAATCTGGTTGTAACAATTCCAATAATTTCTTTTGATTGTAAGATTCTAGTAGTAGAAGTTTGCACAGCGCGTGCACCCTCCCAGGGGTTTGCATATTTTTCAAATTGTTATCAAAGGGCATGTTTGTTCACCTTCTCCTATTCAACAACGTATAAAAGTCCTCAGGTTAACTTTACCAACAAATTAACCTAAGGACAAATCTTTAAAACATTTCTAAAGTAAAGACATCTTCTTGTCTTTCAAGGAATTCTTTTAGATCAATTGCCATATAGTCGATGAGGTTATCTAATGTTTTTCCTTCTGTAAATAGATAAATATCTGGAGCAGTCACATGAACAACGTTCGCAACAGGGTTCATTTCCGCAAACTTTCTTGACCATTGGTATAGAGAATCATTTACCCGCTCATCTTCTTGATAGAAAATAGCGACAGAGCCCTTAAGAGATTCAATCGGAAAACTCTTTAACTCCTCATGTGTTAGGAACGTATATTGAGACGAACCCAATCCAGGAGACGATTTTACAATATCCGTAATATTGATTGACTCTCCTTCAGGAAGCACAATTGTCGATACATTGCTTTCAATTAATTGTTCCACTACTTCCTGAACAAGTTCTTGATGCCAATCGTTTTGATTTGTTTTGAGTATCATTTCTTGATAGCCACCTGATTGTTCTTCTAAAATTCCTGATAATGTGGCTTGTTTTTGAACATACTGATAACGAGATGGAATTCTTAGCTTAGGTGGATAATACGTTATGTCTTCTCTTGTTTCAAAGCATGCTGGACATCCACCACAAGCTTCTACTGCATAAGGATATGTTTCAACAAAAAATTCTGAGAAGCATTCATCCTTACATTTTCGAACAAGTTTTCTCATTTGTTTATAGTCTTTGTTAACTCTATCCCTTTCCTTATCACGTTCAGGTTGGATTGTCGTCGTTAATCTCTTTTCATCATTCACAATGGAGAAATTAAGGACTTTAACTAGTAGTTTTCTAGTAATTTCGCCTTTTTCAAGAACTGAATCCACAATTTCTATGACACCATGTCTAGCAAGCATTAAGCAAACGGCTTCGTTCCAAGATCCATTACTTTTTCCTGACGTACCCGTTAACCCTTCGTGTTGAGATTTCATATGGAGCCAAAATTCATCTCCAACATCGGTAGATTCTCTACGGATATACATCGCGTTCCAACGTTTCCAGATCATTTCAGTCGTTAACACAGCTTTTGATGTTAGATTATCCTGTATCGCAGTATCTTCTTTGTAAACATAGCTTAATAGACTAATAGAGGCAAATCCATCACGTCCACCTCGACCAACCTCTTGGTAAAAACGATTCACACTTTCGGGAAGACAACAATGGATAACCGTTCTGATATCCCCTTTGTCTACTCCCATTCCGAATGCAGATGTCGCAACAATGATATCGATCTCATCATTATTCCATTCGCGAATGATTCGTTCCCGTTCTGTATCAACTGTGTCTCCATTAAAAATTGCAACACTTTTGTAGCCTTTCTTATTTAACTTTTGTTTCCACACTTTTGCGTCTTCTTTAACTGACAAATAAATGATAATCGGTCTTGGAAGAAATGGAATGATCTTCGTAATTTTGTTATAACGCTCAGTTAGTGTTTTGCTTTCATCAACAAAGAAAGTCGGTTCAATGCGAAGTTCATCACCACGTATTTCTGTGAATTTATCATTATGGCAAAATAGTTGTTTTAACAGATTTGTAGCTGCATCTGTTAATGTTGCAGATAAAAGAACCGTTTTTAGCTTTCCTTTTGTAGCTTGTAGTAGTTTCTTTTGAAAAACCGTTAATAATTGGAAATCCGTTCTAAAATTACTTCCCCAATCTAGTACAATATGAGCCTCATCAATTACAAATCTAGTAATATTCCCTTTGTAAGCTGCATTTAATAATTCTTTGGCTAATGATCCATTGACAATCGATTCAGGTGAAGTAAATAAAATTGGAAGAGACCCATCCTGTAAAGCTTCAAAAATCATTTTTTTTTCTTCAGCTGCTAAATCACCATAATATGCTTGTGGTAAATATTTCTCTTCTAGTGCGTCTTTAAATAGTTTCCTAGCTGACATTTTTTGGTCAATCGCTAATGAAACAGTAGGTACCACAACGATCGTCGTTCCTACTGTTTCCCTTATAGAGCCCAGAAGTTGTCCACCTTCTGTTTCAAAAAATGATGGTAATAAAAAGACCAAGCTCTTTCCGCCACCAGTTGGTAAACAAGAAAGGAGAGTTTCGCCTTCTTCCATGTTCAAACAAGAATTCACCATCACCTTTTGAGCTGTTGAGCGATAGTTTGAAAAACCTGCCATATTATAGAGAATTCCATCTCCAGTCGGAGGATTCACGATTCTTCTTTCAGGTAAATGATAAATCTCTTGAATTTTTGAGAAATGTGGAAAATCAACAGGGAAATGTGTATGAACGTCAATCTCTCCGTCTAACCTAACATACAAGCCTACTTCTTCACCAATGTCTTTTAATTGCTCGCGTAATGTGTCTGACACATGAACCTTCGACTGAAACATAAGGATGAACTGGCGCAGGTGACCTGCTAAGTCGAAAATTGATGTTTCAACAGATTGATTTTGGATGTCTTTGATACAACGAAACAAACGTTTTACGCAACTTGTTTTAGATTGCATCTTAATCGTTGCATCTTTTAAAAGGTTATTCAATTTTTCAATTCCATCGACAACATCGATTTCTTCAAGCAAGACCTTTTGAGTCAGGTCATATATTTTATCCACGCACGTTCACCATCCTTAAAAATGCTATTGATTCTAAGCGGAAAACTGGATTTTCAATTCCCTCTAGAACAGCATCAAAAATGGAGGAAAGGTACTTTATGTTTTCATCATCACTGTATCCATAATAAAGATTTGATGCTTTTAATGAATTAATTTTTCGCTTGAAATCTTCACGGGCTTGTTCAATTTGCACTTCAGATTTGAAGAACTCATTTACTTTATCTCTACTACTGTTATAACATATATCGATCATATTTTCCCAAATATGCCTTGGATACTCTTCCATGAATTTCTTGGTGGAACCTTCTGATCTCTTTCCTAAATGACGAATAAATTTATCAGGTAGTTGTCTTGACAGTAATGAATGGATTTTTCTTTCATCAATATCATCTCCACCCACTTTTTCAATGGTTTTAAAATGTTGAAGAGGTAGATAACCTTGAGCATGATAAAGATGATCTATAGATTCTCCCATTTTAATAAGTGGTTTTGCGTTCATTGAAATGGACCATGTAAACACAATACCTTCCCAACTCACGCCATCCATCTTTAGTTCAATGCCTGTCGAACGACCCGCTGAAAGTTCATACGCGTTATTTACAATAGAATCAAATAATAGATCCCCTGGTGCAAAGAACATTAAATCTTCCCTGGAAATCGCGTTCTTTCGTATAAATGTACCCCGTAATTCATGTGATCTTAAAGAGCGCTTACGTGCTTCTTCTAAATCTGGTACAAAATATTGGGCGTTATTCATGGACTTGAAGTTAAATGATTTTTTAGAATACATCATCGCAGTACCTTGTTCAACTGAAACACCATGTAACCCACACATATAAGCCCAAGCCATCATGGTTGAAGCAAGAACCCCACCATCATTTTCATCAAATCTATCAATTAAATGCAATAATTGTTGTTCGACAGACTGGTCGAGTTGCCTTGCCACATCAAAGAATCGTTCTTCTTCTACTTTTTCTCTCATCTTATTGAGACTTGTATTAATTTCATTTAACTTATTTTTAAGCCCTAAATGCAAATCTGATGTGATTGCATCATTGATTGATTTTTGAATTTCATATAATGCAATCTCGATGCCACTTAAAGACTCATCGAAGACATTTAAACCTTCATCCCATAATCGATACAAATCTTCTTCAATCGTTTCTTCAGTACAGAACACAACAGAAAGAACATCTTTGTCTCGATTTAGTCGGTCAAGACGCCCGATACGTTGTTCAATATCTGTAGGTGACCACGGTAAGTCAAGATGGACTAGGAATTCAGCCATTTGGAAATTTCGGCCTTCACCACCGAGTGGATCACAAACCATAAATCGACAAGTTTGATTGCTTTGGAAATCATCTACAGCCTGCTGTAATTCTTCATCACTTTTACCATGATAGAAACTTCGTACTGCTTCATTTCCAAAACGTGCTTTTAATACCCTTTCAAATTGTACAATCGTTTCTTTCCATTGTGAAAAAATAACAACCTTTTCGTTTTCGGTGTTTTCGGTTAAATAATCTAACGCATGCATTAATCTTCCATTAATTAAGTCTGGATCATCGTAGAGGGCTTCCATATTCTCAAACTCTGATTCTGCTGCCTTCTTCCACCTTTCATTGATCCCCATTAAGTCATACAGATATGTTTCTTCATCCTCAGACGCAGGTAAAGAAACGAGCGGTTTGAATTGTTCACGCTTATCTGTTATTCCTTTAGTCTGTAATACTTCAATTCTCTTTGTAATAATTGATTCTAAAGCCCAAGGCGAACTGTACATACTTGAGAGAAATAAACGATGGAAGTCACCAGTTAATCTAGTGTCATACCCATTTCTATTTATAAAATCTAAATAAGTGACCAACATTTCATTCACATCTGACTCATAATACAGCATATCTGACCCTTGCATTTGAAAATAGATGACTTCTTTCAATCGTTTTGGAAGTTGTTTTTCTAGTTCTTTTCGTCTATGTCGAATTACTTTTCGCTCGATTTGGTAATTTTCTGCTAAATAGGCTAGAGCAAATTTAACTTGCTCTAAGCCCTGATCATCTGAATCAGGATCAATCATGTCAATAATTTCATCGAAATTTTCATCTTTCAGCCTTCTTGAAATTTTTTCAAGATCATCAAGAAAGTCTTCTGCTAGTTCATCTTCAAGGTATTCTGGTAGGTCCTGCATCATTTGATATACTCGACGTCTAATATAAGCTTGCTTTTCTAACAACTCATCAAAAAAGTCTTCGGACATCCCTAAATACTTTGTAGGCTCAAGCAATCGAACCAACTTTAAAAATTCGTTAGGACGTGACTGAATTGGAGTTGCACTCAATAATAAGAGATTTTCCACTCTTTGACTTACCTGTAGTAACTTCTTATATTCTTCTTCTAAAAAAAGCAAACGGTGCGTTTCATCTACAATGACGAGATCCCAATCATCTGACATTATGCGGGAGCCAGTTGGTGTAATTACCTTTTCTAGTGGAAATAATACAAATGGATGATCTCTGTTACTTGATTCTTCCTCAAAAACATGGAAATCGGTCCAAAACTTATATGATAGCTCATTTTTCCATTGATAAAGCAAAGATTCAGGAGTAATTATCAAAATTCGCATTTCTCCTGAACGTTTTTGTAACCCTTTCATAATCACAATAGCTTCAATTGTTTTGCCAAGACCTACTTCATCGGCAAGCATGAACCGACAAGGCCTTTCTGAAATTGCTCGGACAATTGTATCTACTTGATGTTTTAATAAAAAAACTCGTGACCCAACTAAAGTATCAAATCCAAAAGTAGCATTTTTCAATGTATGAAGGGAATCTGTTACAATCTCACGTTTCAAATACCATTTTGGATTATTTAACTCATAATTCATAAGTTGTTTTTTAGGGTCAGTATCTGCACGATTAAATGACACTACTAGTTGTGCTTCGGAGAATACGTTTATGACCTTTTCCTTCTCAATAATTGACTCTACATAGTAACAGTATCTGCCCGATTCATCTTCATGGGAAAAATCAATAATCTTCCCATCGTAATTATTTATTTTTACTAAAGAAATGGTTTCGGATAGTACTTTAACGTGTTCAACCTGAGTAATATGAAATGTCTCCCTTTTAGGGACTTCGTAAAGTGTGAAATAATCGAATTGTTTATCTAAACTATAAAACTGCACTATAACTTCTTCAGTCTTCAGATTAATTTGATCAATTTGACCCATTGCAAATCTTCTAGGAATGTCAGGATATTCTTTATCGATGTTACATCTAACATACATCCCCAGTTGATACTGTTCTATCACTCACCATCAACACCTTATTACAAATTCTGTAAGCATATATAACATGATTATATATTAGTTTAGTAAAAAAGTCTTATTTGAAATCTTGAATTATTTTTTTATTCCCATAATAAGTTAATGAACGAATAATATTCGTATTTCACAAAATTATTATTGCTTAAAATATAAAAAACTAGCGTAATGCTAGCTTTCAGACTGTAGACAAACTCGAAAAATTTCGAGTTTGCCTATAGTATTTTTAATTTACAATATTAGTAGAGAATACTAGGGGTGATGGGAAAATGATGTCGAGAAATAATAACTTAGATAGAGAACAATTGGAAATGATTACATTGAATCAAGTCGTACCGCAAGATCATCTTGTGAGAAAGCTTGAAGCAGCTATTGATTTCTCCTTCATATACCCATAGGTTGAAAACCTTTATTCAACTTTAGGCCGTCCAAGTATTGATCCAGTTGTGCTGATTAAAATGACATTTATTCAGTATGTATTTGGGATACGTTCAATGAGGCAAACAATCACGGAAATTGAAACGAATGTGGCTTACCTTTGGTTTTTGGGTTTTGGTTTTCACACAAAAGTTCCCCATTTTTCTACCTTCGGTAAAAATTATGAACGTCGTTTTAAGGATACAGATTTATTTGAACAGATCTTCCACCGTATTTTAAAAGAGATTACAGATAAGGACTTATTAAGCGCTGATCATGTATTTATTGATTCAACGCATGTAAAAGCGAGTGAGAATAAACGTAAATTTGAGAAGAAAGTAGTACGAAAGGAAGCTCGCGCTATGAAGCGAAGCTTCACGATGAGCTAAATCATAAGGAAGAACAGGAATAATACCATTTTCTATTAGGAAATTACAAATTGCTGCAATAAATTTAATGAAACTAGCAAATTGGACATGGACTGGTACAGAGCTTGCATAAATGATATGCAAGCTGGGACAGTAGCTACTCAAAAATAATGGCCATTTTTGATAAAAAAAATAAAAGACATTTTGGAATAAGAGAATTCCCAAATGCCTTTTGTCGACACTCTGAAAGCTAGCGTAATGCTAGCTTTTCCGCATGTTAATACTTACATTAACTAACTCAAAGAAATCTGGACTAAATTCTTCCATATCTCGGAGAATTCCCTTCCATTGTTTCCTCGGAAGTTGAGTTTGTCCCGTCTCAAGTAATCTCAACAAATGTTTCCTAACTTGACTCCGGACATTTAAGTTTTTCATAAAATATTCTTCCATCATCGGTATATCTAGAAATTGCTCTTGTAAATCACTTTTTGGAATTACTAACGGTAGGAATTTTTCCATATTCTCTAAATAAGTAATTTCTTGTTGGACTCTTGTAACGAATTCTTTATTGTCTTCGTTTGAAAACCAGGAAACTATTTCATTTATATTAATTATATCTTCCAATGAAAATGATACTTTATTTACGAAGGTATCAATTAAGTTTACATGTTGAGGAATAGATATGTTTTCAATATGTTTCTGAAGTAATCTAATCTCATTAGCTTTTTGAATTACTAGTTGTTGCAAAGAGTCTATATATTGTTCTATCTCACTTCGTATATCAACTAAAAATAAATTTAATGATTTGTTCATTATTTGGTACTTGCTCAATTCCTTTGTTGGATTAAAATTAAGAAACCATTTTATAAAATCCTCTGAATGACTTAATTTATCCAGCTTATTAAAGTCTATAATATTATCTCGAAGACTAAACCAGTCTAGGAATAAATTTTCGGCTAGTTCAATCCATTCTTCCTTTATAGGACTCTTGATTGAAGAGGTCCATTCACTTTGACCAAGCATATTTATATCATTAATAAATTTTTTAAAGTAATAAGCAAAAGTTGCCATGTCATAACCAATACTCTCTTCTAAATCAATTTTCCATTCCTCCTTAAGTTTTTCAGTTTGATATATCCAATCTGCAATATTTTTATCATTTGCGATTTTTTGAAACATCTCACTACGATCTTGCATTTTTAACTGTTGAAAATTGGCAACTTGTATTAGGTTTATATCCTTATCGATAAAAATCTGTGTGTTATCTTTATGAGAAAACGAAATTGGATATTTATATCTATTTACAACCTCTGCTCTCTGTATAGTGGCTGTCGATTTAACAGATCTAGAAGTATGTTCTTTTGTAATGTAAATTCCTTTTACAATTTCATGAACAATCGTTGCTACTCCAGATCTAACTGGCTCCAATAATTGCTCTTTTACTTTTATACCCTCTATCCAATCTCGAATATGCTCTGCTACTACATTCCTATTAAGAACAAAATGTTTTTCAATTGGAACTTCAGAATCGTATTGTAGTTTCCTAAGATCCACAACAACATCTTCAGAATCAGATTTAAAGTGTTTTAGCAAAGAAGAGAAAACTGTATGTTTATCTTCATTATGCATTGCGTACATTTCGCCTAAAATCTTTATTAGTTTGTCATGATGATCAACAAATACATCTCGATTTAAAAAATGTGATAGTTTAGCTGCTTTTTTGGCATCTCCCTTGATTAGAAATTGCAATATTTCCCTAGAATTTAGAATCAAATATCGAAGTGTCCCCTTACCTTTAGGAATCCCATCGTATATTCTATTTATAAGTGGTTTATTAAAAGGTAAAAGATTCAAGCCTTCTTCGGAATTATTCCCTAAAAGTTCTCCACAATAATCAGCGTTTGGACAACTTTTTGAACATGAAAATCCATTTAATCCTTTTAAACCCACTAAATATTTTGTTATATAAGTTTGAGCTTGACTTTTATCAAGTGTGAAAAAGTTTGAACCTGATTCATCTGATAACCATAATTTTTTTACGCGATCATCAATTGTATCCAAGTTTTTTATTCTACTTTTTAATTCACTATCAAAATCATGGGCTTGCTCTACACCAGGGGTTAATCCTATAACTACATCCCAACTTCCTTCTTCTAAAGTTATAAAATAGTCTAACAAGTCTGCCGCGTATAGATTAATTGATTGGACTAAATCATCAATTAACAAAACTGGTCTTATCTTTTGTTCTGTTAAAACATTAGATAATCTTTTAAATATCTCCTTTATGTCAGTCCCTTGAAACAGAAACTGATCTAATTTTTTTAACAACGAATTACGGAACTTATAATAATTGACATCCAATTTTAATGTTGTGCTATCAAGCAGTGCATCATATTCTTCTTTTGTGATAATTTCAAGCGGCTTAGAAATTTTCCCTTTTTCAACTTGCTTAGTAAAAGCTAATATGTTTTTTTCAATAACAGGACGAAGTAACATCGTTGCAGGTACAATTAAATCATCGCTATCAAACAACTCGGACATTGTTGTCCAAACTATTTGATTTATTATCGTAACAGGCTTCGTTAGTAATAAATCCCATTTATTCTCATCAATAATTAGATCACCCAACTCAATACCAATTGTTTTAATACATTTTTTTACCAAGATTTGTGGGTTTAATTCATTCCTTGATATTCTAATTATTGGCCTTGTTTTTTCAATTCTCCACTGGTCCTTTAACCAACATAACAATTCCGACTTTCCTGATCCTGTTGACCCAAATATTAAGTATACTCGATTTCCAAATCCTTTCTCTTCTTCTAATTCTTTAAGGAAACCGCTTTCATTGATAGTTTCAACTAACTGGTTTCTATAATAACGATTTAACGTTTGTGGAAAGTGGGTATTTCTAAAAAATTCTCTTGAATAATTGTACCTTTCATCGGCAGTTCCAAACAAATTATTAATGCTTTTAGTTGATAAACATGGTATCATCATTGCTTACCTCCCATTGTTACCCAATTCAGTCCATTATCTCCATAGGACAGGTATGGCAAATCTTGTTTCTTTGATAATTCCAAGACACCTTTTTGCCCCAATTCCAAAACACAATATAATACCCCCTTAAAAACAGTACCATTTGAGATGCAAGGGATAATCGGATGTATCATTTCTTCAAAGAATAATTGCAAAGACCCATCCCACTCTTCTACTTCTTCAACAATACTTTTAAAAAGTTTTGGATGAGGGAGTGCGTAAAACCCACCATACACTCTATACCCTAATCCAATATGTTCCATAATTCGCTTCCATGCATTAACCTTTTCCTGACTAATTGCCAACTTATCAAATACCAAATTTGTTTCATAATATAAATCTTTTATATACATTCGATTTGGTTTAACAAATAAATGAAAATACATTGTAGAAAATACATAGTTTGGATCCGTTGGATCTGGATTATTATCGGCAATTTCATTTAATCGTTTTACTAAGGTAAGTTCAGTTACTTTTGCGTCATTCACTAGGGGCCATATGCTCTTTTCCTTGTCGACATCAATAAAATTTAAATTTATTAAGAAATTTAATACACTTTCCACCAGTGATGAAGTATTCCCTTCAGGTTGATATTGATAATTTTTAATTAGGTTATTTTTTTGTATCCCAGGATACTTTTGTACGGTATTTAAAATAGCACCGATTTCAGGTCCATAACAAATTTGAAATAACGACACTTACATCACTCCTTCAATTTGCTTTATTGCTTCAATTGTTTTTGCAAGGTGATAATAATTATGAATAGAACGCAATTTCATATAATCTCGATGGCTGATATTTAGGATATCTTCAGGATTATTAATACAAACTGGGCATTCACATTCCAATGGTTTTTCTATCCTCTGCTGATTTCTTGTAACATTTGATTCAGAAATTAAAAACGTTCGGAAAGGCTCACTATAGAATACTTGATGAAATGCAGCGACCATTGTTGGCCTACTCGAATCAAAAGAAGCCAATTTAAGTTTTGCCATTTCTTTCATTTGATTTATACCTGTAACCCCAAAGATATGTAAATTTTTTGCAGATACTATATCTGTCACAAAATTAATATAATCTATTTGTTCTGCTGGACTTCTTGCCAACATCGATCCAAGACCAAAGCGTTCAAACCCTAATTTCTTAAGTTCATGAATACTAAAAGTTATACTTGGAAAATCATATCCTTGAATAACTCCCATTAATGAAACATTGGGAGGTGGATCATATTTTTGAAGTAAATTAACATATTCGTAAGCATTAAAGAGAGTTTTTTCAACCGCTGAAAACTTATCTGAGAGTGTTCGTTTTTCAAGAAGAGGTTCATCTAGGTGGACAAGTTGAATGGGCATATCCAGTGGGGCAGAATCTATGATGTAAAATTGCGTATCTAATATATCCCTTAATTTGTACTTTCCAGGATTTTTCGAATAAAAAAGGGCGCCGGAATCAATAATTAGTTTCTTAGGGTTTTTCCTAAACTTTCTGATTCCATTCTTATTATCAGGGACAGCTGATATAAGCATGCAGCAATTATCAAAGTACTCACAAAAGATAGCATCGCTATGTGACCAACTTATATAAAAATCCATTTCATCGTCTCCTTTCTCACGTGACTCTACGTGATAATGTGATTATATCATTAATATTTTGAATAGTATATTAAAAAAGCCTCTTATTCAGAGACTTTTTTGATAATCTATCCAAACCTTATACGTTGTTTCTAAATTCTCCTTAGTCGGATAAAATTTCCTTCTCCCGCTGTATACATGATTCCAAATAGGGTTACTTTTTTCAAATAAGTTTCCCTTCCAACTTCCCACTTTAACATCCAAATCTAGTTTAGGTATATTAACTGTTTTATAAACCTGATATTGATAATTTTCAACAAAGAATCTAAAAATGATATACCATGAAAATGTGGAATGAATAATCGATGTTCGTTTGAGGTTCTTTACATGCTTTACGCTATAGAATCTAAAAATCTCATAGTAACCTATTACTTTCTCTACATATGTAACAAATTCGTTTAAAAAGCTCATTACCTCTTCAATAGTAAAGTTTTCAAATAAATATAGTACAAGTGTTTCTAATGTCTTTACTGTCATAATTTTTGTTGAATTATTGCTAATTTTATCGCTCTTTAATTCAACAAACTTCTTAAAAGCTTCAATTTGTAAAAGAGCATTAATAACGATCGATATTTGGGAACTATTATTTATTAATACCGGTAGTTCATCCTCTGGTTCTAAGTTGGGCAAAGCCGTTAATAAAAATCCATTTTGTACTTCTAAATCATAGTTACCTTCTTTTTCTTTTATAATCTTGATATTTTTAGTATATATGTTTACAACTTCTTCTTTTGTTGGAAAAGTGGAAGTTTGTAATTCCCATTCCTTTATCTCTTTTAAGGTTGCAGTTGCTAGATAAAGAATATTGTTTTTTCTTGCTAATTTTTTCGAATTGTATATTTTAAATGAATTCATGTTCAACTCCCTAACAACTTTATTTTAATGATTTATATATTTATTATTATCAAAAAGGGGCTGAAGACATTAAATCTTCAACCCTGATTTTTTGATATCATTCAATTGTTTATAAAAAACATAGGTATTATGGAAACCTCTACGTCTGTTACGATTATTTCCTCTAAAAATAATTACCTCGATGCCTACTTCTCGGCATATCTTGCACTCACATTTTTTCCAAGGGGTATCTTCAAGTGTTCTTTGATACAATTCTCTTTGCTTTACTGCTTTTTTCTCATCATTGAATTTTTCATCATATGCCATCACCGTATTCAATGTCTCTTCTAAGCTTAAAAGCCCCTTATCAAACAACCGTAAAGCTTTCATAGATTTCGCTTCAAGTTCTTGATATTCTTTTAATGTCCCAATTCCTTGATTGAGTAGTTTTTTAATTTTAGGGCTACTTTCAGTAGCTTGCGGAACTCGAATTGCACCATATTTATTCCCATCAAGTGAAAAGTAATTATTTCTTGCACTCATCCAAGCTTGTCGTAAATAACTTGTTGAATCAAATGACGTTACTCCTAATTGATGAAACACATTAATCGGTTCTAACCGTGCAGCTCCAAACAAGTGAACTTCCATATATTCAGGAAGAATTGGAGCTATATTTTTTAAGATTTCATATATTTCTTCTGTAGAGGAATAAGCAAGTCCCCCTAATGAAATATGCTGATAACCCATATCAATTAAGTTTCTGACAGATTTAACATAGGTTTGTGCATCCCAGCCCTGTGCAATTCCTGAAGGTTTGAAGGTGTAGTTCCCTTCATAATGACCCTTAATAAAATTTTCTGCATTTAATTCGGTTATAGAAAGTCTTCTTTTTCGTTCATCAGGATCCACTGCGTGTTCCTGTAAAATTAAATGGTCAATGGATACACCAATATCAAAGCCTAGTATCTCATAGTAATCTAAAATTTCATCTGTTTCATATGGAGGTTCATATGCATCTTTATAGCTATATGCACCACAGTCACCTAAAATAGGAAAACCAGATGGGATCCTAGTAAAATTATGAATACCGCCAGTTGCCATTACTTTGTCTCTCTTATTCTTAGAGGCATCAACAACCATTTTAGAGACCAGTAAGCCATCGTAATTTGGCGTAGGATAAATTTCATGTGAGTAAACATCATCCATGTGAGGGTCACGATTTTCCGTATGAGTTTCTGCAATAAAATCAAAATTTGGATCAACGCGATCATCATTTTCTGGCATAAAATATTTTATGCCAAAATTCTGATAGTTTTTAGATACTATATCAGTCTTTAAAATTGTTCCAATTTTTTTCTTTTTAATTGGGGCCACTTTCTTCTCTTCATTATTAAGCACAGTTTTTTTTTCCGTTTCTTTCATTACTTCTTTATTATCAAAAGGAAAAAACTCCAATTGCTCAGAATTATTTTTCTTTATGCGATATTTTTCTAACACTTCTAAAATTAGTTGAGGATTCTTGTGAATTTCATCTAGTAAACTTATATCATTATTCAATTCATTTGTAAGAAGTTTGAATAAATACCCTTTTAATGCAATCAATCCATAACTAAACTCTTTCGCATCTTCTTGCCCTACCTCAACAAAATGATAGGGTTCGTAATTTGGGATTGCCGACTTGCTAGTTTTACTTGCTAAAAAGATCAACTTTTGTCCCGGAGTCGTCTCTGGTAAAGGCAATTGAACCGATTTTAGATATTTATCCCCTAATAAAAAGAAAACCAGATCATATCCTTTAATCATATCTGAAACACTACGATTAATATCTAGAAAATTTGACCAATCAATTACTTGTTTCGCATTCATATTATTGAAGGTAACTTCATATGGCACAATTACCCTCTCTTCATCAATCAAGCCATAGCCCGCAGATAGAATGCTCACATCTACGATATCTCTTCCATAGTGTGACCTTAATGATTCAACCCCCTCCATAAGTCTAACATGCTGCATACCCGTATACATTTTTCCAGCTGTTGCCTTATACTCATGAAGCATTGCTTCTTTTTTATCTATTTGTTTTTTTTCAATAAAATCACTTTGTATTAGCTGATTTTCAGGCTTAAATACCTTTTCCCCAGTACATGAGGTTATAACCAATGTTCGAAGCATTGTTTCCCCTCCCAAAAAAGAACCTACGTTCTTAAATGATTAATAGATATAAATTATATCTTAATTTCGACAAAGTTTCCAACACAACTTCTAAGCTTTTGGTTTTCACTTTTTGTATCGAAACATTATTAAAATGCCAAAGTATGAATTTCTGTTGGAAGAATCCATAATCGTAGTTTATATCATAGCTAATTGACTACAACATCATCATTCGATATTTCAATAAGCGTGTAGAATAAACCAACGAACTCTAGATTGATAAAACTTTCTATTGTTTTTAATTAATCCCTAATATGGTCGTTAATCCATTAACCTTTTATTAATAAAGCAATTAACTTACATCTTATATATTTTCCACAAAAAAGTACATAACCCGTCCGAAGGCTCCCCTTGATACAAAGAGCCAACTTTAGTCAATTAAATTATATTTCATGAATTCATTTATTTTTTCAATTAACCAGCATTCAAATCCATCAGCACTAATATCAGATTCTATAATTTGAAAACCATGTCCCTTTTCGTATATCATAAACGAATTAATTGAATTTATTTTTGAAGAATTGTCCAAATCTAATTGACTTGAAGAAATTTTTACATACACAGCCATTTCGTCACAGTATGCATCAGATAGGATCAACTTTAATGTTTTTTCAAACAAATCCTGCTTAACAAACTTAATTTCAGATACACCTAACACAAGTTCAATAAATGTCATCTCATGATCGCCATTTATATCGATATCATCTATGGTCTCTTCTTCTATTTCATCCCCCCACAATTGAAAGAAAGCAGAGGAACCATCTGTAAATTTAACATATGCACACCCATATTCTCCTCTATGTGAACTTACAATTGTATAAACAAATTTTACAAACTTTCCTTTAAGTTCCAACCTCGATGGTTTACAAAAAAAATTATCATCCTTAGAATTTTCATCAATACCAATATCAACTTTACCAAAATTATCTACTGAAACAAAAGTTGTTCCATCCTTAAATAATAAGTTACTACCCGAGTAACCATACCCTTTCTCGAAATAATGTACATATCTATCAACTATTTTATTCTCAGCACCCGCTATATTGTTTACAAAGTCCGACATTCTTTACCTCCCTCTAGCTAAATTACAGAACCATTTTTTACCTCTCTTGTTTTATTTTTATAGGATTTCTACTATTATTTATTTAAAAATAATTGGAAAAGGTTTAAGTAGTTTTTTCTTTTTAGTAAGTACAGTGGTAATACATATTTACTGAATTTATAAATGACCTAAATTTGTAAACGTCATAAGACTGCTTTTCATAATTAATGATTATTAACACAGCGACTTGACTTTAATTTTGATGCTATTTTTTAAAGGTGAATGTTTAAGACGAAACATAAAGTAAGTCCTGCATTTTTTGCAGTTAATATTTTCAGACCATTTTACTTATATAGTCACAACACATTCTTATTCGCCTTACTAACCAAAAACGAAGGCATTTCCTCCCTTAGCCTCCATACAAAACTCATTGGTTTATTTCCTTCGTGCTTTACATAGTCGGTTGTTCCGAGAAATACAAATGGTGCGGTATGGCCGTTTTCTTGTTTGTATTCCCTGACGAAAAGTGCGATTTGATGATTGTTTTCTCTGTGATGAATGTAGCGTTGTGCCGTAGGGCTGTGTTCCGCTACTTTGCTTTGTGTTTGCCAGTGGAAAAGCTTTTCGTTAATCGCATAGTCTTCATACAATGTGGACGGCGAGAAATCTTTTTCTGACTTATTTAATGTGATAAAGAAAATGTCTAAACTTTTATCTTGAAAGTACTTAACGCCTTCACGGAATGCTGGTGTTTTTTCTTCATTATAATATTCCAGTGCAGCCATTACTTGAGCTGTTGAATAGCTGCAATGTACACGCAGTGGCGTAATAAATGAGAAGTCATTCTTGATCTCCATTGTTTCGATTGAGTTGAATTGATAGTGTAAGATTTCACGTATTTCTTCACGGAAATCGTGATTCGATAATATTTTTGCAATTCCATCCTCAATTGTCGATAATCCTTCTTTTTCTGGATATGCTTTGTAAAAGGAATAAAAGAACATGTTTAGCATGATGCGTTCTTCTTCATTTCGAACACCACCCTCTTCAATATAACGAAGCAGGAATTTTAACAACGTACTTGAATTCAAGAAAAATAAATTCTGTAAACGGCTTGTCACGAAGGTCTCATGCTCCCAATGGAAATCATCCTTCAGTCCTGCTTCTACCATCATTCTTGTAAAACTCCGATTGCGGTTTCTGCCATATAAATCATAAATGGACATGTGATGGTGCTTTAGAAAGTTACTTAGGGTTAAGTGGTCACCTGTGTCTTGCTCAAAATACTTCATCTTTGCAACAAGGTTTCCACGTGTATGGCCGCTTGATTTAATATTTCTTAAAATGTATTCTTTGGCTTGTTTTTCTAGTTGAATGAAGCTTCCTTTTGGAACATTCAAAAAGCCATTTTCAACATAATAGGATACGGAATGCTTTGTTTTTCCGATTAATGATCGGAACTTTTCTTCAAAGTTATAGTTCTTGTGGGCTTGTCCTACAAAGTCAAGTACAGTTAGGCATTCCTTTCCGTCAGCAAGTCTCAACCCACGACCCAATTGCTGGAGGAAAACCGTTAAGGACTCAGTTGGACGTAAAAATAATATCGTGTTCACCTCAGGTATATCGATTCCTTCATTGTATAAATCGACAACAAAGATAAATTTAATTTCTCCGTTTACTAACCGATCCTGAGCATCTCTTCTTACCTTTGAATCAACATTTCCATATAATGCAACTGATGGAATTCCGGCCTTATTGAAAAACTCAGCCATATATTTTGCATGCTCAATCGACACACAGAAACCAAGCCCCTTTACCTCATCGATATCGGTAACATATTTATAAAGGCTTTTTACGATTTGATTGCTTCGAATCGTATTCGAGGTATAGACATTCTCAAGCTCCTTAATTTCGTAACCTTTCCGGCTCCACTTTAGCTTCGAAAGATCAACGGTATCTGTCACACAAAAGTATTGAAACGGACTTAGAAGCTTTCGATTAATTGCTTCGGTCAATCTCATTTCGGCTGAAATTGTGTCCTCAAAATACGTTAGTATATCCTTTCCGTCCATTCTTTCCGGGGTAGCCGTGAGTCCAAGTAAGATTTTCGGCTGATAATGATTTAATAGCTTTTGATAGGACTCCGCAGCCGCATGGTGGAACTCATCGACAATAATAAAGTCGTAATAATCACTGGTTGTATGTTTATAAAGCTCTCTACTGTTAAAGCTCTGGATGCTGACAAATAGATGATCCAATGAGCTAGGGTGGTTATTCCCAACTAAAAGGTCTCCGAAATTAGGATCCTTTAAAATTACTCGAAATGTATCTAAGCTTTGTTTTAAAATTTCCTCACGATGTGCAACAAATAATAGCTTCGCCGAGTGTTTATTTTTAGCTTTGAAACGCTTATAGTCAAATGCTGAAATAACAGTCTTTCCGACACCCGTTGCTGCGACAAGTAGGTTTCGATGTCGACCGAATACTTCTCTCTCAACCTGTAACTTTTCAAGAATTTCCTTCTGATACAAATAGGGTTGGATATCAAAAAGAATGGGTAGATTACTTTGGCTTTGCATTTTCGATTTTGATAGTGCTACTTTAAGTCGGTCTTGGTCCTCCTGTTTATCTTTATTGAACGGCACAAATTCATGGTCGTTCCAATAGCTTTCAAAGGTGGCCTCAAATTTTTTCACGATATCAAATGAATCTTTTTCCGTAACCTTAATATTCCATTCCAAGCCTGATGTGAGGGCTGGATTTGAGATATTTGAAGAACCAATATAAGCTGTACTAAATCCTGTCTCTCTTTTAAACAAATACGCCTTTGCGTGTAGTCTAGTTCGGTCGACATCATAGGAAATTGCGACTTCGGTATTAGGCAATTGACTTAGCTCATAAATTGCCTTGTAATCACTAGCTTCCATGTATGATGTAGTTATGACGCGAAGTTTTTTACCCGGCTGCTCTGTGAATTCCTTCAATTCGTTAATCAGGATTCTGAGCCCGCTCCATTTAATAAAAGAAACAAGCATATCAATAGAATCTGCCGTCAGGATCTCCTTTTTCAATTCGCCTAGCATGTTTGGCTCATAGTTTGATCCTGTAAATAGTGAACTTTGCGAAATAGGGGTTACTGGTCGAATGACCTCCCCTTTACGGATACTTCGAATCGAATTCATCTTCGTATAGATGGAAGTTAACACTTCACCTTCTTCCTCGATTTTCAGACTTCGAAACTCGTCTTCGTCAAGACTCTCACTTAGAACAGTGATGATTTCATTACAGGTCCGAATTTGATCAAGTAATGCCTGTCTATCATCATTTTGGTTATCCCTCACAAATTTGAGAGCTCTTCTTGTCACCGTAGATATGTATGAGGAAAGAAGCTTTCTAGCCTCTTCTGTATCAATCGGTTCCTTGCCAATATCGTATTTTTCTAGATCAAGATTAGCCAGATCCTTTTTTAATTTTTGCGAAATAATTTCTTCGTATATCCCTTGCTTAAGCATGGAGTCACCTCATAAATTATTATCTATTGTTAAATAGTTTCCATTCCCGTGTCGAAAAATCCTTCTTTTTACCTAAGAAAGTAATATCGAAGTAGTGATTTAAAATAAAAAAACTAGTTCAGAAGTTGTGAACTAGTTTTTGGGGGATTACATTATGGGTTCATTTATACCTTCACTCATATCATAATCAAAACAAAGTTGGTATAATTCAATAATTTCTTTTTCAGTAGGGATTCTTGGATTGTTTGAAGGGCTGCCGCTTGCAAGAGCGTCTTTGGCCATTTTTCCAACTACTTTATCTAATTCTTGTTTTTCTATCCCCCACTCCTTCATGTTAGGGATATTCAAATTCAAACAAAGTTTCTTTATTTCTTGTAAAACATTATTTGCTATTTCCTCATTAGAATAACCACTTAACTCTGGTTTAATAAACAGCCCGATACTAGCTAATCGAACAATGCAATCCGATTTACTATATTCCAATATTGCCGGTAGCAACATTGCATTTGATACTCCGTGCGGGACATGAAATATAGCACCTATGGGTCTTGACATTCCATGGACTAAACAAACAGATGCATTTGAAAATGCTATACCAGCCTTTAAGGCTCCTAAAGACATTTTTTCTCTTGCTACTATATTATTTCCATTCTTATATACTTCTTCAATATTATCGTAAATCAATTTGATTGCGGATAAAGCAAGTGTGTCTGTAAATGGATGTGAACGTCTTGAAATGTATGCTTCTATGGCGTGAGTTAGGGCATCGACCCCAGTTGCTGAAGTGATATGTTTTGGAGAAGAGAGTGTGAGTTTAGGATCAACAATAGCTACTTCGGGTAAAAACATCGGTTGTTTAATCATCATTTTTACATCATTTCTTGTATTGGTTATTACTGTAACATCTGTTGCTTCAGAGCCAGTACCTGCAGTGGTAGGAATTGCAATTAGAGGAATAGCCTTCTTATCAGCCATTTTTTTATTCCCCATAAAATCACTAATATCTCCCCCATTTGTTGCAATTACCGCAACAGCTTTTCCAGTGTCAATACAGCTGCCTCCACCTAATGCAATAATGACGTCACAATTATTTTGCTTAAAAATTTCGAGTGCTTCATTTACGAAAATATCTGTCGGTTCGGAATCAATACCTAAATAGGTTGAATGTATAATCTCTTCTTCATGTAAAATCATTTTGCATTCTTCAACATAACCAAGATCCTCCATAACCTTATCACTTATGATAAGAGCTCTGGTTCCTAGTTTCCTTGTTTCAACCCCTAGTTGTTTAAAGGAATCAATACCATAAAAAATAGTTTAAGCATATAAACACTTGATATTGAATTCATAACTTCCCTCCATAGTTACGATAAACTTTTATCTTCTGCTTGCTATGATTGGTTGGACTACTTCCATCATCATATTTCCTATCCTATTAATAATGTTATTCAACATTTATTATTAAAGACTACTTGTTTAAGCTCTGGGAAAAAGAAATAACGCTCGCCGAAAAACTGTTAGAGAGTGTTACCGTGTAGTAATCGACTATTTTATAATTTAATCTACCTTCCTCGCTTGAGGAGGCTTTAATTATATTCATCCATAAATTAACAACAATTCCTACTAGAGCTAATTAGTTAAGAGATATTTAGTTATTTAACCTAATCATTAACTTTTGAATCGTAGGTATATCCGCCGGAGCCCAATCCAAGCTGGGCAGTTCTTCGGGTGTCAGCCATTGTAGGGCCACATGTTCTGTTAGTGTCGGTGTTCCTTCTATTAATTTACATGAATAGGTTGATAGGTGAACGATGCCAAAATCATATTCATGGACGGTTTCATCTATCTGGGAACCGACTTCGATTTCACATAGCAGTTCTTCTTCTATTTCACGTCGAAGTGCTTCTTCGGGTGATTCGCCCTTTTCGATTTTTCCACCTGGGAACTCCCATTTTAGTGCAAGTATATTGTTTGGTCCTCTTTGAACACATAAGATTTTTTCATTTTCAACGAAAACTGCGCCTACTACATATATATGTTTTGACATGCTATCCTCCTATTTTTACCACTCAAATTTATCTGGATACTCTTGATGAAGATGTTCTACAAATGCAATAGAAACAAGTATTACAAAATCATATATTAACTTTTGAGAAATAACCTCCTCATGAATCCCCTGTTTTAATATGTTTTTACTTCGACAATTTTCACTATTAGTAGATAATTTCCATATATGCATCAAAAAATCCTGCTAATACAAGCATTTCACATTAAGCTTGTCATATTCCCACTGAACAAAAAATAATATATACCAAACGAATAGAATTATGGATGAATTAAAGTTCATGTAAGGGGGATTACAATGGCAGATAATAGTTTTGCCGCACCTTGGCATCAGGAAGGAACTAGTATATCAAGGGCTGATGGAGATTCACTGGATCGATTACTTGAATTTAACGAAAAGCATAATAGAAAAAAAACCATGCATAGATTTTTCTTGTATACGTTTATTGGATATGCCTTCTACTCAATTATTAAGTATTTCTTATACACCCCATATGCATTTGGTAATTTTGTAATTTTGGATTTGCTGTTTACTAATAAAAATATAGCTAGGGATTTATTTTTTGGGGCAGTCTTATACTTCACTTCAAAATTTACCTTTGATTTAAAAGAAAAAGCGAAAGATGAGTACCACTCCCTACGAAATGAAATTGTTGATTTATCTAATAAGGAATGGGTGAAAAAATATGATGATAAAACAAATCAAGAAATCTATAAATATGTGAAAAAACATGATATAAAAATAAATCATAAAACGAAATAGATATAAGAAAGGCTGCTTACCCCTACGCTTTAGCCGATTGGGTAGGCAGCCTTTTGTGGACAATACCCACACCTCAATATATCCTCTTCGCTTTTGGAAGTATTTTCCTCACAGGAGAATTGTCCCGGTTGCATCGTTATTCATTGGAAACATGAGTTTCGACCTATGTTTTTCTAAGGACAAGTTCACTTATCAGAATTTTCCAAATGATATAAACTTTATCGTATACTATTAATCTAGTAAGAGGAGGCATTTTCATGAAAAAACTAGTTATATCGTTTGGACTTACCACAACTCTCGCATTTGGGGCCATTGCAACACCTGCAGTATTCGCAAAACCAATCGAAGTGACGCAATCTCAGAAGGAGAAGTTCTTTGATCACAAGGTGATTAATCAACTTAATGTAGATAATATTTATAACAACATTGCACACCTTTCTGAAACACCACGTGTCGCGGGGACTGAAGCAGAACATAATGCTGTTCAATACATAAAAGAACAATTCGAATCCTACGGATATGAAACTGAAATTCAACCGTTTACCTTCTACGGCTATACACCCCCTAGTTCAATCGAACTTTCGGTAAATGGCTATGACGGTACCCTCCTCCCAAGTTCCTTCACATACACAGTAAATGGGGATGTATCAGGGGAACTTGTCTATGCTGGATTAGGGACAGTTGCGGAACTTCAAGACACTGACCTTACTGGAAAAATTGCTCTAATTAAGCGTGGCGAGATCTCGTTTGCAGAGAAAGTGTTAAATGCCGCTGAAAAAGGTGCTTTAGGTGTTATTATTTTCAACAATACTTCAGGGGCTTTAAATGGAACTCTTGGAGAAGCGAATGATAAGTATGTGCCTGCTGTTTCTTTAACGAAAGCAGAAGGTGATACACTTTATGAAGCACTAGTAAGTGGAGAGGTTCTTCATACATCCCTTCAGATTGAAGGTGCAAGAGCTGGTGAGAGCATTTCCCATAATGTAATTGCGACAAAGAAGCCAACTAATAAGAAGAAAGATACAAATGATGTAATTGTTGTTGGGTCGCACCATGATTCCGTGGCAGGTGCACCTGGAGCAAATGACGATGCATCGGGCACAGCTATGACACTTGAGTTAGCCCGTGTATTTAAAGACATACCTACAGATACAGAAATTCGTTTCATAACGTTTGGTGCTGAGGAGCTTGGGCTAATTGGTTCTGCACATTATGTGGCAAACCTATCAGAGGACGAACTCAACCGTATTATTGCAAATTTTAATTTAGATATGGTAGGAAGTCGTGATGCAGGTAATTTAGCAATGGCAACACTTGATGGTAAACCAAATCTAGTAACTGAGCTTGCCCAAGCATCAAGTACTAGACTGAATGGGGAGCCTACTTCAATATATGCTGGTGGTAGAAGTGACCATGTTCCATTTGCAGAAGCTGGAATCGCAGCTGCATTATTTATTCATAGTCCATCAGAGCCTTGGTATCATACACCAGAAGATTCACTAGACAAAATTAGTAAAGAAAAACTCCAAGATGTTGCTGAAATCGTAGGTTCTGCAATCTATGATCAAGCCCGTTTTGACAATATGGGACCAAAGCCTAAAAAAGGACCTAAAGTTAAAGCAGATCCTGAGTTATATCATGAGCAGTTTTTAAAGTAAGAAATATATACTCATTAAACAACAAGCAGGTCCATTTGGTCCTGCTTGTTAGTTAACGATTACTTCTCCAACCATTCCTTCCTTAACATTTTACCGGCATATCAATTCATATGTACCAGGCTTCTCGGTTTTCACGGTAATCGTTTTTTCTTCTCCTGGCTGGAATTCGACATCAATACATAGTTTTTCAACTATGAAGGTATGCTCTTTCTTCTCTTTATTTTTTAAAACGAACGTCGACTTACTTCCACTGGGAATTGTAATGGCTTTTGGATTAAAGTAATCATCGTTCATCTCAACCTCAATCGTATTCTTTAGCTGAGTAACGAGATTCCCCCTTATCGTTAGGTCTTCTTTCCTATTATTTTTATCCTCTTATACACCTGTCATAATAGAACCTTCCCCCTCATACCTTTGGTAGTAAAAAGGAGGGGAAAAAATTGTTAAACAGAGTGTCAGAACGTTTTTCGCGTGTGATTCAGCGGTATTTGCCAGATGCGTTTGTTATTGCTGTGTTGATGACTTTGTTTGTGTTTGTCTTGGCCTTTTTTACGACTCCTGCTGATCCAATGAATTTGTTTACGTCGTATGGGGATGGATTTTGGACTTATCTAGCTTTTACGATGCAGATGGTGCTTTTGCTTATGACCGGGATGGTACTTGCTTCGGTCCCTTTTATTCGGAGAGGCTTAGAGGCAATCTCAGCTAAAGCTAACACTGCAAAAAAAGCCTACCTTTTCACATTCTTAATCACGTCCGCTGCCTATTATATTAACTGGGGATTGGCTGTAATCGTGGGAGCCATCGTCGCTCGGGAGGTTGGAAAACGAAATCAAAATGCCCATTTCCCATTGTTAGTTGCATGCGCTTATGCACCCACCGCGCTATACTCAGCTGGACTTTCGAGTTCTATTGGATTAACGATCGCAACGGAAAACCATTTTCTAGCCGATGTAATGGGGGTCATCCCAACCTCTGAAACAATTTTTCATCCAGGTACCGTCATTATCCTTCTAACACTAGTTATCACCATGTCCATTTTCATTCTATTAATGGCTCCTACAAAGAATATCATTCCATATACCCCAAAAGAAAAGGATCAACAGACTGTTAGAACTGAAGTCACTGATCAAAATACACCCGCCCTTGTCTTAGAAAATACTCCTATACTAGGAATTTTAATTGGATTAGTTGGTGTTATTTATACGGTTTTACAATTTGCAAACGGAACTGATATAAATTTAAATCTTATTAATATTTTGTTTTTATCACTAGGTTTGATTTTTCACCGTTCACTTAGTCAATACGGTAAAGCATTTCAGGAAGCAGCTGGTTCCATTTCACCTATCATTCTCCAATTTCCTTTTTATGCCGGAATCATCGCACTCCTTGGAAGCTCTGGGCTTGCAGATATAATTATTAAAGGTATGACCTCAGTTTCAAGTACTGAGTCATTTGGGGTCTTCACCTATTGGACTGCTGGAGTTGTCAACATGCTAGCACCATCTGGTGGTGGTCAATGGGCACTTCAAGGACCGCTCTCAGTTCCGGCTGGAATGGAGCTAGGAGTAAATCCGGGCGTTATTGCAATGGTAGTCGGATGGGGAGATGCGTGGACAAATCTCATTCAACCATTCTGGGCATTGCCAATCTTAAGTATCGTCGGTCTCCACATTCGCCATATTATGGGGTATTGTATCTTGCTAGCAATTTGGATTGGGATTGTGACTTCGATATTGATTTATTTTGTGTATTAGGTCTGCCGGAGAGGTTTAGTCAGAAAAATTTCATTTATTACAATATCAATATGAACCTAAAAAGACCTTGCGCACGCAAAGGATCGCAAGGTCTTATTCCTTGTATAGATTACTGCTTCTTGTGAACCAGTTCGTATGAAACAAGAATTTTCGGGTGGTTACAGGTACCGTACTTCATTCACTGAAGCTCCCCCTGATTATTAAACTTCATTTCATAAGGAGGTCCGATTTGCTCAAAGTTTTGATTGTCCTTAATTTTTTCCCATAATGCCTCGGAAACCTCTAACTCATCTAGTGATAATGTGTTACGTATTCGTACAATGAGCAGGTCATCCATTTGAACAGTCTGCAAAAATTGAATAGCGACATCTACTAGTTCCCGTTCTGTTTGTAGAGTAATTGGTATTTTCGCAAGAGTTGGAAATACAGATGTAATTGTATTCATATACGTATAATTTAAATCGATATTATCTACTAATTGCTGTGTGGTTAAATCAGCGTATCCAATTCCTATCGCATTTCCATGGGATTCAGGAGTTAGATCAAATACCCCAATATACTTAATATCTGGATGTTTAGGTTCTTCCTGACCACGTACATAAATTCGTCCAATAATGTTCGGATCCATCCCGGTCCCACTGATATTTTTTCCCATTTCATCAACTAATAAGATATCAATTTCATTGGACGGAAGACTTGGCATTAAACTTTTTGCTTTTACTAGAAGTTTTTTTTCAACTTCTATTAGGTCCTCTGCAGGAATTGTTTTAATTATCGTTAGTTCGTCATAAGCATTTTCAACTAAGGCTAAGCCGAATGCAATGGGCATTTTTTCGATAATCAGTTTTCCCATTTCAGGAATTAGATTCTTAAGTCCATAGATTCCATGACTATGAATGACCTCCGCACCCTTTTGCTTACCCAGACCAACTGTCAACATTTTGATAACTCCACTCTCAATATCACTTTTAAAATTGGTATGTGGTTTCACCCGATTGATTACAATAATAGCGTCTGCTTCTGATGCATTCCGGTCAAAATACACAGGAATATGATCTCCAACGGTGCCAATTTGAACTACTTCCATCGAAGAATAGATAGGAGCACCTATATTTTCAGGCGATAACCCATAGTCGAGAAGAATTTTTTTCTGACCTTCAGATGTTGCCCCACCATGACTTCCCATTGCCGGTACAAGAAAAGGCTCCCCGCCTAATTCCTTAATATGATTTACAACGGTTTTCACAACATCTTTTAGATTTGCTATACCGCGACTTCCAACAGCAATGGCAATTTTTGCACCAGGATGAATTTTTGCTTTTATATGTTCTTGGCTTAATTCACGAGTTATTTCATCTACTATATTCTCAATTTTATTGTTATTAAATGTTTGTCTTATTTTTACCATTTTAGGATAAGAGTTCATTTTATCAGTCCTTTTTCTACAAGAAGTTCAAACCCTATTATTTAAAATAATTCTCCAACAAACCAAAGCGATGTAAACAGAATAAAACATATGACAAGAATTACTTTGATTATCCAGTGCATCCTATACTGCTCTGGTACCTGTCTATTTAGATAAAGTAATGCAACACCATATAATGGGAACATTAAACTAAGTGCTGCAGTTCCTATCGTAATTAGAAACGTAGGTGCACTAATGAACATATAAAAAATGATCCATGCAAATATGACTGCCACAACGGAAACAGTATATAATTTGTTAAAACTAGTTGTAGTCGTTTCCTTTTTAGTAAATTCATTTCTAAGATCAATTACCATTCTTGCAGTACCATCGGCAATTCCTAGTGCAGTTGTAGCTAACCCAGCTAGAGCCCCAATCATAAATACAACAAAATACCCTGGCCCTAGTACATCTGTAAAGACGACGGAAATTTTTTCTACTACATTCACTCCATCTGGTACTTCACCAGCGGCTCCAAGTACTACAGTTCCTGTGATAAAGAAGGCTAATGTAACAATAAACGTGACTGTTGTACCTATCCATGTATCCAATTTAAGAACACTAAACCAAAACTTAATACGTTCGTGCTTCTTTGCTTCATTGCTATCTTCAATGTGAGCATTGTTTACATAGCCCTTACTTAAAATCCATGTTGAGTAGTAAATTAACTCGATACCAGCACCTACACTACCTAAGACTGCTAAAGAAATAAGTACAGATCCCTCAGGAAGACTAAAAGTCATTCCTTTAAACAGGTCTACAATCGAATAAGAGAATTGTTCACTTTGAGGAATGGCGATGAATGCTATGTAAACCATGAATAATGTCAAACCAATAACAATCAGCATCATGATTTTCTCTACTACTGCGTAAACATTTAATTTTGGAAGAAATATTCCACTCAAGAGTATTGGGAGATAACAGATATTAGCAATTACTCCCCATGTTGATGCCGAAATGGCTGGAAATAAAACATGTAAAGTTCCACCCACTGCACCACCGATACCCGCAATAATTACCAAAACAACTAGCGCTAATAAAATTAGAAATACCCATAAGAACCATGACTTCCCTTTTATTTTTGGCCCAGGAATATCCGCAAATCCTTCAGTTATCGTTTTCTTTGTCATCAACGTATATCTACCGATTTCCTGCTGAATAAACCCTTTAAGGAAAATACCCCAAACAAGAACCCATAAAACCGCAAAGCCAGCTATCGCACCTAGACGTGTAGCATTAATAATCTCTCCACTTCCAACAGCTGCAGAAGCGACGATAAGCCCAGGACCTACCCACTTTAACTTAGAAACTAAACCTTTCTGCTGAACATTAGTCTGAGCACTTGTTCCTGAATTAAGTGGAAGATTATTATTCTCGAAATTACTCATTGATTTCCCCTCTTTTTTCTAAAGTTTGTTATTATTAAACTCTTAATTTTTAATATGTATTTTCGATGCTATCGTTCAATATTATTAATACCCCCTCCTCATTCTCCCGGATCCAACAAATCCTACTTATAAATACCTTTACTAGAATAAAGTATTTAATATTCATCATATCAGCGTCTATCAATATCTGTAAAGTTCAATTATTGAAAATATTACTTTTATTATATATTTTTCGAATTATAGATTTAAAAAAGAGGCGCACTCATTTTACAAAGAGATGCGCCTGTTTTATATCTAATTCCCCAACTGTTGTCATCCAACAATTCTGGGCATTACCAATCTTAAGTATCGTCGGTCTCCACATTCGCCATATTATGGGGTATTGTATCTTGCTAGCAATTTGGATTGGGATTGTGACTTCAATTTTGATTTATTTTGTGTATTAAAAAGGGCTTGTTATCCCCAGCTTCTTTTGTTTTTCAAGGTATTTAAAGCACTTTACTAATAATGAAATGGCCTTGTGAAATGTAGTTGCAAGGTCATTTTGTATTTTATTTTTGTAAAGGAAGGATTAATATACAAACCTCCTAATCAATCTGTTATCCAAATGAAACAAATTTTTTTATTATCCGTCTAATAGGTAAAGACCTAAGGGGGAGTATGGATGAGGAGAGGCAATCTTTTCTTAAAATCACTCGTATTGCTTCTATTATTATTAACTGGGTGTAGTAACCAAAGTTCAGAAAGCAAAGCAGATCGCCCCACTATGGATGGGCCGCGTACAGAAATGAATCAAGGCGTAAGCGAAAAAGAAATAATGGATAATCAAACAGCTACAGATCATAAAAATAATGGAAGCGATAGCATTGAAAATGACCGCATGTTTATTTACAATGCAAATCTGTCCATACAAGTAAAAGAATTTCGTTCAGTGGAAGCGGAAATTCAACAAAAGGCAATTGATCTTGGTGGATATGTCGTGGAATCATCGACATACGATAATGGAACTGAATCGATTAATGGCACCATTATTATTAAAATACCACAGTCACATTTCCAACCCTATATAAATGATATAGATAAAAACAGTATAAAAGTAGTAGAGAAAAGTATATCGGGTAACGATGTAACAGAGGAATTTGTGGACCTTGAATCACGATTAAAGGCAAAAGAGGCAGTGGAAAAAAGGCTGCTAACTTTAATGGATCAAGCTGAGAAAACAGAGGACCTTTTAAAAATATCAAATGATCTTGCAAAGGTCCAAGAAGAGAAAGAACAGATTTTAGGAAGAATGAACTTTTTAAAAAATAATGTTGATTATTCAACTGTTACGATTCATCTAGAAGAGCAATTAGTTAAAATTGATTCTATCAAGGACAACAGTTCCTTAAATACGTGGCAAAAAGCAAAAAGTCTATTTGTCGATACGATTAATGGGATCATTTCCTTTTTATCGGGTGTTGTAGTATTCGTTGTTGGATTATCACCAATCATTATTCCAATCGCTATTATTTTAATTGTATGGTTCATCCTTAGAAAAAAGAAAAGACAAGAATAGGTCCACACTATATGTACAGAGACAATATGAAGAAAAACGAAACGGGGACAGCATCTTTTTTAAGGTGCCCCCTTTGGATTGAACAAATAGTAACAGAAGTTGTGAACTAGTCTTTTTCGAGTTGCTTATCTAAAACCATTAGATGATTGAATCATTATCCCTTTACTCATTTATTTAGTAGGAGAAGTAAAAAAACCTAGTATCACTAAGATACTAGGGGTCATCTCAAACTATAATATTATTTTTGTGCAACAAGACGGCTGAAAATCTGATCATCATTTCGTATTTCTGGTGACGGGAATGCCTTTTTACTATGTCCTAAACCTAGTTCAAGAAAGACTTCACAGTACTTATACATGACTAGTCCGGGGTTTAGTACAGGTACCGGAAGACGCTCTTTTAAGTATTCATAAGATTGATGCATAGTTGTCGAGCCAAGAACGATGACATCTGCACCATCTTCGTTAATCGCTTTTATGGATTCTCGCTCAAGCTTTTCGAAGATTATTTCTTCTTTTCCCGCCAATAATTCGGAAAGGTCTGGCCTTGTATTAATGGAACGCATTGAGGCAAGTTTATGCTGTAATCCATATTCTGTTAACGTTTTTTTGTAAAGATGGAACCATTCGTCCCACATTGTGATCACAGAAAATTTGTGACCAAGCATACAGGCTACGTGAAAAGCTATTTGTCCCGGACCAAACACAGGGATATCTAACCTTGAACGCAATGCATATAAACCCGAATCACTAACAGTATCTATGCAAACCGCATCAAATCCCTCTTCTTGTGCTTTAAGACCCGCTTCAAAAACGAACATATCCATGAGCATTGTGTCATAATAGCTGTCCCCAAGTGCTGCACCATTTTTAACAGATACGAACTCCACATCATACCCAGGTCTAATTAGTTCATCTGGCAACTGTTCTCTACGGTTTTTCACACCATTCTCATCGACAGGGATAGGTACAATAATCTTAATTTTTTTCGTCATCAGTAGTACCTTTTATTAACCTAATACGTTTTGGCCATCACTCATATACACATAAACTTCTTTAAACTTACCGTTCTCATCTAAATAGAAGAAATTACAGTTTGTTAAAAAAATTTCCGGTCCTCCAGCTGTTGGAATTAATTCAACATTAAATTGGGAAGATACACAATTATTTTCAACATCCACTACATGGCGGAAATCTTTATGGATCATTTTTGGTTCATAGTTCTTAAATAAATCGATATACATTTGGCGGATTTCTGTATCTCTTCCTTTATGAACAGAATGTGCTGATTGAATCGTAAAGACAGCATCCTCACGGAAGTTTTCTAATATCGCTTCGAGATTTCTTGCATCTACGTTTCCAAAATAGCTTTCTTCCACCGCTTTTACATAAAACTCTTTCCCTCTAACTTCTGTCTGATTACTCATGTTACTTTTCCTCCCTTATTTTTAAATAATATTTTGTTGATTTGTAGAGGTTAAAGATCATCTACAAATCATATTGAAAACAAGTCTTATAAAGACCTGCAAACAACCTAAAAGAGGACTGCGACAAGAAGAAGAAACACTTGAATAACAGAATTGTGAATGTTATTTCGAATACTAGAACATTTTCTTTTTTTGTTTAAAATAAAGCTCGTATAGTAGACTTCTATTTCAGCTTAAATGTACCACTTTGTATACAAAAGCAACCTATTCCCTATCCATGTTATAGAAAAACATAAATGAAATAGTTTAATTGTTTTTCTTATTAAATCACTTTCTTTTCTTTTAGTTCCCTGATATATTCATCACTGTAACCAAGCATTCCACCATAAATCTCTTCATTATGTTTTCCCATTTTTTCTGGGCCAGCATGTTTTATTTGACCTGGTGTTCGACTTAGCTTCGGAACGATTCCTGGCATTGGAAACTCTCCTAGTTCTGGATGATCAACCTTCACTATCATATCTCGCGCTTCATATTGAGGATCTTCAAGTATATCTTTGGCTGAATAGATTGGACCTGATGGCACACCCTTCTCTCCTAATACCTCTAGTAACTCTCTGGAATGAAGTGTTTTTGTCCATTCCTCAATGAGGTTATCTAATTCTGTCATGTTGTCACTTCTAGCATGATGATTCGAATATTTCGGGTTGTCAAACAACTCTGGTTGCCCCATAGCCTCACAGAGACGTTTAAAAACACCATCAGAATTGGCACCAATTACGATATACGTTCCATCCATAGATATATAGATATTCGATGGTGCAACACCTGGCAGGATGTTCCCCATTCTTTCACGAACATAACCCGCTAATAAATAATCTGGGATAATGCTTTCCATAACCGAGAAAACAGATTCATAGATTGCAGTATCTACAACTTGACCTTTACCAGAGTTTACTCTTTCATGAAGTGCAGTTAAACAACCAATCGTGGCAAACAATGCAGCTAGTGTATCACCAATTGATATTCCAATTCGTGATGGTGCACGATCAGGGAATCCCGTCACATATCGAAGTCCACCCATCGCTTCTCCTACACTACCAAATCCGGCACGACTTTTGTACGGACCTGTTTGTCCATATCCAGATGTTCTCATCATAATAATTCCTGGATTGATTTCTGATAGAGTTTCATAGGATAAACTCCATTTTTCCATCGTGCCAGGTCTAAAGTTTTCAATGATGATGTCTGCATCCTTCACAAGATCTTTAAATACTTTTTGACCTTCTTCTATACGTAGATTTAATGTGATCGATTTCTTATTTCTAGATTGAATTGGCCACCAAAGACCATGGTCATCTTTTTGTTTACCCCATTGACGCATTGGATCCGCTTTATCAGGTGGCTCAATTTTTATTACTTCCGCACCAAAGTCTGCAAGGAGGCGACCAGAAAAAGGACCAGCCAAAAGTGTTCCAAGTTCTAAAACGCGTACTCCATCTAAAGGTAATTTTTCATCTTCTTTTGACATATGATTCCCTCCTGAAGTTATGTAAATTGTAGTTGTATTCAGAGTTAATATATTTTTTCGTATACAACAACACCTATTTCACGGTAGTAACCTAGCTCTTTATTTGATCTTTTCAGTTGATTGTATACAATTAAAGATTTGTGTAAAAATACAGGCAGCTTTACTAAAAAACCACAAAGGATGCCTGTAATGTTCTATCCCTTAAAGGATTGAATTCACGACTTTATCACGATTCCCAAAACTAAAGGCCTCTAGCTGTCCTCTTTCTTGTCTTATTTTCGCACGAGCTTCCTCTGTTCCAACGTAATCAACATTAAATTCATCCGTTAAAAAGACACCATATGAATTTAATGCTTTTTCTTTTGAAACCAAACCACGTCTAACTTCTAATTGTACTTTTTCAACATCGCGTTCGAGTGGATCTCCCCAACCACCACTACCGCCAGTGATAAAAAGAATTTGGTCGCCTTTTTCCACCACAACATTATCAACCTTGGAAGCTATAGGAATTTTTACACCATTTTTCTTAATTAACATTTTTGAAGAGGATGATCCTGGTTCCCCACCATTAATTCCCCAAGGTTGTAGTTTTGAACGATCGTCATGAATTGAGACTGTTCCATCAGCAAGACAAGTGTATAATTTTTCGTTACAGTTCCCGCCGCGATGTAATCCAGCACCACCTGAATCCGTCCCAGTTTTATAAGAATTCACCATTAAAGGATAATAGGTTTCTAAGTATTCTGTCGGTATATTAACGAATGCTGGCCACCATGAATGACCATCTAATCCGTCTCCAATTGGTCGTCCTGGAAGTCCTCCATACATCACTTCCATTAGATTGAAATAACGTCCCTCTTCATCATAGCCAGAGTAGATGAAATATGGACTTGTTCCATATCCAGCTGCTGGACTGTTTTCTGGTGTATTCAGGGAAAGCGCACCACTTAATACATCAAACAAGCGGCTAAGTGCATGTGTTCGACAGCCTAATGCGGCAGGTGACTTTGGTCTCATTAAGCAGCCTTCAGGTGTTTCAATATGAAGAACATCATAAAAACCATCATTAAAATTAATTGCTGGGTCAAATACCGAGATTAAAAAGGATCCAATAAACATCTTAAACATCGGCTCACTTAGGTAATAATTGATTGGACCAGGTGATTGTTTATCTGTTCCAGTCCAGTCAAAATAGGCATTGTCACCTTCGCGCCAAATCGTTAGCTTCATTTTAAACGGACCATTTCCTAATCCATCATCGTCAATATAATCTTCAAATGAAACTTTTTCAGTAGGAAGGAAGTTTTGAATAAGCTGGCGCATCATTTTGTTGGTACGTGCTAATAAGGCATCTAGTGCAGATAAATAATCTTCTACCCCAAATCGATCACAAAGTTCCTTCACACGTTTTTCAGCTGTGCGACACGAAGCCACAATCGCCATTAAATCACTATAGTTCTCCATTGGCGTTCTAGTATTTGCTTTTACAATTTTAATAATTGCATCATTTAATACACCTTTATCAAAGAGCTTAACAGGCGGGAAGCGTACTCCCTCTCCAAAAATTGTAGTTGCTGTAACTGGCATACTTGACGGAACAGGTCCACCGACATCCATCACGTGTCCAAACATCGATGAATACCCTAATAACTCACCTTTGTTAAAGATAGGTAAAATAATCATCCAGTCATTTACATGGGATATAGAGCCACCACAGCTATATGGGTCACTTACAAAAATAACATCTCCTTCAAAAATCCCTTCTGGAAACTGGTTAACGACTTCAGGAACGTGAGATCCAAAGTTCCCAACCACCATTCTACCTTCCGGGTCAGTAATCATCGGAAAACAATCGTGTTGTTCACGGATAACAGGAGACATTGCGGAGCGGAATAACGTTACGTCCATCTCCTCTTTGATATTCTTAAGAGCATTTTCAATAATATCAACTGTAATTGAATCAACCGCCATAAACTTATACCTCCTCTTTAATTAAAAGATTCATATGTTCATCGACTTCAGCGATATTTCCAGGTAAAACTAAGGTTGTGCTGTCCTTTTGTGTAACGATTGCCGGACCAACAATTTTATTATTTCGTTTTAATAGATTACGGTCGTAAATTGGCGTTTTCACAAACTGACCATCAAAATATGCCTGATGGTTCGGATCTATAATTGCATGGGTAGCGTCTTCATTCCCCACTTCATTAATAGGTAGCTCAGGTGAATTTACTTTACCAATGGCAACCGCACGAATATTTACAATTTCGACTTCTGCTTCCATCTTAAAACCGTATGCTTGCTCATGAATTTGGTCAAATCGATTTTTAATAGAAACTAATCCATTCTCAATAATGTCACTAAGCTGTATCACGATAGGAATTTCATGTCCTTGACGATAATAACGAACATCGACCTCGTATTTAATAGTACGATCTGATTCTGCAACATTTTCTTGTCCTAGCCAGTCATTACATTCATCTCCAAGAGTAGTAATCTCGGAAACTAGTGTTTGCGAATCTAACTGGCTCAAAGTATGAATGAATGTTTTTGAGTACTCATTACGAATCACAGATTGTAAAAACCCTAATGCCGAAAGCACTCCGGGTGTTGGAGGTACGATAATCGGGAAACTTCCGGACAATTTACCGATTGCATTTGCATGTAATGGACCAGCACCGCCCAATGCTAATAGCGAAAACGCTCTTGGATCATAGCCCTTTTCTACAGACACAACACGAGTGGCACCGTACATATTTTCATTTACAATATCGTAGATTCCTTTTGCAGCTTTATATATATCTACATCAAGTTTTTCAGCTATTTTTCTAACTGCAGCCTTTGCATTATCAACACTTAATTTCATTTCTCCGCCTACTAGACTCGGTGGTAAATATCCCAAGACCACATTTGCATCCGTAACTGTTGGTTCTTCTCCACCACGATCATAACAAGCTGGTCCTGGTTCAGAACCCGCACTTTGTGGGCCGACACGTAGGGCTCCTGTTAATGGAACATGTGCGATTGAACCGCCTCCCGCTCCAATACTTACTACCTCTAGAGACGGAGCTTTCACTGGGAATACACCGACTTTTGTTTCTCTCGAGACTCTTGGATTTCCGTCATAAGTTAATGACACATCTGTTGAAGTTCCTCCCATATCAAAGGAAATAACATTTCTGTAACCCGTTTGCACCCCAATCATTGCCGATGCAGTAACTCCACCAGAAGGTCCAGAAAGCATTGTATGTACTGGTCTTGATGATGCTGCAGGAACGCTCATTAATCCCCCATCGGAACGAACAATGCTTACACGGCTATTAATTTCTTCTGCTTGAATTTTTGTTAAAATATTATTTAGATAACGCTGCATTGGAGGACGAACGTAAGAATTCATTACTGTTGTTAATGTTCTTTCGTATTCTCTAAACTCAGGTAAAATATCATGTGAAATTGTAACAGGTATATCAGGATTAATTGATTCAGCGATTTCTTTTATTTGAAGTTCATGTAGTGGATTGGCATATGAGTTTAATAGACTAATTGTTAAACTTTCTACACCTTGTTTGTAGAGGTCTGAGATTTTATTGTGTATATCTTCTCTATCTAGTTCAGTATAGACATCACCAGTTGCGGTCATTCTTTCTTTTGCCCCGCGTGTATAGATTAAATCTGCAAGTGGATCCGGCTTAAGAAAACCCATCCAGGCACTAATTGGAGCAGGTGTCCAAGAGCGAGCCACATGTAAAATTTGTTCAAAACCCTCGGTGGTGATTAAACCAACCTTAGAGCCCTTTCCTTCCAACACAGCGTTCGTTGCAACTGTTGTTCCGTGGATAATAGAACGAATTTCGGAAATATCAACATTACTTTCCTCACATATTTTTTTAATCCCATTTATTAGACCGATTGATTGATCTTGAGTTGTCGAAGGCGTCTTTGTACCGAAAATCTCACCAGTTTCCTCATTTTGCAGGACAATATCTGTAAATGTTCCTCCTACATCGACTGCGACTCTATACATGGCTTATATCCCCTCTCACATTTAATAAATAATTTTTAACAGATTCAACGCTGACAACGTCCCCGTATTTCGTTTGGATATCGTATAGATTAGCTTCATGTGCATTTTGGGATCGGTCGCCTACACACTCCTCCGGGATTACTACACGATAACCATGTTGAAGAGCATCCACTGCAGTTGCTCGTACGCATCCAGAAGTCGTACAACCAGTTATTATAGTAGTATCTATATTTTCATAGGCTAATATTGAGGCTAAATTTGTACCAAAAAATGAACTTGCAAACTTCTTTACAATGAGTGCTTCTTTGTCTTCCCTCCTTTCAAGTCTTTCGTCAATCTCAGCCCACACACTGCCTTGCGTTAAAACCTTTAAAGCTGGGACCTTTTCAATAAAATAAGCACCATCTTTATAATGTGGTTCATAGCAAACAGTGGTAAAGATAATTGGAATTTCATTTTGTCTAGCAATATCCAGAAGCTCTTTTGTAGCCTTAACTTCGTCATCTAAGTTAGATCCAAGGGCACATTCTACATTTGTAAACCCTTTCATAAAATCGACCACGATAATTGCAGGTTTCTTTCCCATACCTGATTGTTTTCCGAAACCCTTAAATTGCTCTTTTCCCATGTTATCCTCCTTTCAATTTCTACAACTATAAATATATTATCACCATTGTATACAAAGAATCAACAGAATTTTCTAATAATACAAAAAATAGTTTTTAAAGCTGGATTTTCATCTAAATTTTCTTGGTTTTTAAGCAAATTTTAAAATTATCAGAATCATCAATTGAATCTGAATCATTATTTGTATACAATGAATACGAGGTGTTTTTAATGGATCCATTAACATATATCAAAGACGCAATCATTACAGGAAAATATGAACCTGGGAAAAGACTGACCGAAGAATCTTTAGCAAAGGAATTAAATATAAGTAGAACACCCATCCGCGAAGCTATTAAACAACTCGAATCGGATGGATTAATTACTCCATTAAAAAGAGGCGTAATTGTTCGCAACTTTACCAAAAAGGATATTCAACAAATCTATGATTTACGAGCATTATTAGAAAGTTATGCAGCCGGTCAGGCAGCGTATTATCGCAATGATATGGATGTCCAGAAAATGATCGGAGCAAATATCAAATATGGAGAGATCATTGATTTACAGGCAGGTAAACCCGGTATTTCAAGAGTATATGAGATTGTTAAGGTGAACCAAGAGTTTCACGAAGCTATTTTAAAAGCATCACGAAATGAACATCTCCGCTTTCATATTTCAAAGGTCGTTGTTGTGCCTTTAGTTTTTCGCTCATTTTACTGGTACGACACGAATGAGATGAAACGTTCACTCGAAGTCCATAAAACAATCTTACAAGCTATTCAAAACCGAGAATCTGAAAGAGCAAAAATTGCCATGCAGGAGCATATTTATCTTGGTAGGGATCATGTGTTAAAGCATTTAGATGATATTAAAGAAGAATTGTCGAAAGGAGAAACATATGATTGATATAGTTGAAGTCGGTCCTCGTGATGGTCTCCAGAATGAAAAAAAATTATTATCAACAAATCAAAAAGTCCAACTTATTGAAAAGCTTATTAAAAGTGGAATTAAAACAATTGAGGCAGTTTCCTTTGTAAATCCAAAAATAGTACCGCAGATGGCAGATGCAGAAGAAGTTTTGAAGCAAGTTCCAAGGATCGATGGTGTTAGTTATGCAGGTCTTGTACTCAGCCGCTCCGGACTTGAACGCGCCTTGCTAACGAATGTTGATGCACTTCATGTTGTAACTGCAACAAGTGATGAATTTAATTTTAAAAATGTGAAACGAACTGTGGCACAGTCAGTTGAAGAGTTGGTAAAAGTAATTTCCGAAGGCGTTTCATCAAATAAAACTGTTGTCGGTGTATTAGGCACGTCCTTCGGTTGTCCATTTGCAGGGGAAGTACCTGTTGCGAATTTATTGAAAGTTGCAGAAGCATTTGTATCTACGGGGGCTACGGGAATAACATTGGCAGACACTACAGGGCTTGCAAATCCCTCACAAGTTATTGACGTTGTAAAGACCTTTAAAAAAGAATTCAAGAATGATATCGAGCTAGGACTACATTTTCATAACACTAGAGGTCTTGGACTAGCGAATGTTTTGGCAGGCTACCAGGCTGGAATCCGCCGTTTTGATTCGTCAATTGCTGGTCTTGGAGGATGTCCATTTGCCCCTAAAGCTGTTGGAAACGTATGTACGGAAGATATGATCAATATGTTTGAAAGAATGGGAATTGAAACCACTGCTAATCTAGAAGGTCTAATTCAGACTGCATTATGGATGGAACAACAAATGGAACGCTCACTTGATGGAATGCTGATGAAGGCTGGGATTGCGTAGTAGATTAAATAGCTTGCGTGAGGGAAAATCCTATTATGGGATTTTCCCTTTTAATAGTTTTTTAGGACGTGCATTTCCACCGACTACCTAGAGTTGTTTGGACACGTTTTCCTCCTGGTTACCAATCAAAATCGTCGGGATACTCATCTTTTATTGGTTGTATTTCGGTAATTGAGCAGTTATATTCTCTCGCAGCTTCTAGCACATCAGACTTTACACTCTGGTAGTCTTCCCCTTGTTCAGCAATTCGTTTTGCCATAACGGTAATGCTTTTTTCACGTTTTTCTTTTGTCATCCTAATGAATTTACCGTTGAGTTTGTCTAAATATTGCGTTGCATAGGAACCAAATGTAGTATAAGTTGGATTCATTAATCTTAGGATTCGGATATGTGATGTTTCGGGTATCGAATTCAACAGGTGAGTTGCTATTGCAGCTTGAAAACTTCGAACAGACGCGATTGAAGAATCCCAGATTGCACGATGATCAAGGGTTTCATAGTAATTACCTTTTGAAACCTTTCTGGCATGGAGCTTAACAAAATCATTTAATGCCATCGTTACAAACAATAGCTCCGGCCAAAGGACGTTAAAGCCTAAATAGGCATTATGTTTCGGTGCGATAAGGGAATGAAATTTCATTATTTCTGGTGTCATCCCATTGTCGATTAAACTAATTTTTCTATCGCCCATTATTGCGTGACGAATTTCATAGCATACCCCTAACACGCGTAAACGCGCACTTTCATAAGCAGGATATTCTCCCTCTTCCCCAACAATCGTATGTAGGGATTCGTACAATTTATCTAAATCAAATTGATCCCCATATACCGAAACTCCAGTTAAATTGGGTGTATTTTCGAGAAATATCATTCTATCTACCTCTTTATTGTTGGAATACCTTTTATTTTAACTTAAGGGTTGATAGTCGACAACTTCACGGTAATTCAGCATTAGGATTTTTTTCAAAGATTGATCCTTCCTCCCTAGGACCACCCGAAAAACCAGAAAAAGCTCGAATGGTGATTTTCCTTCACCGTCTTTATTTTACAAACATATCCATAACTGGTTTTATAAATTCTTTATTGCCTTTACGAATTCAGTGGCTACAATAGGATCCACTACATTATAATCGGCTTGATGGGGATGTTCTGCGAAAGCAAATGAAACATTACCAACAGTAGTTGGATCATGCCTCCAGCCCTTACATGAACTATGGTATTGTAGAACACCGGTTTTATTAATTAAATTTGAGGCATTAGATTTATTGACACCACCACCGGCCAATATCTCAATTTTATCCCCATATTTATACTGTAAATCTGCTATTAATTCCGAACCCTCTAACGCCGTTGATGTTAATCCACTTGTTAAAACTCTCTTTATCCCCAAGTCAATTAATTCCTCAATAGACTTATAAGGATCGTTTACACAATCAAATGCCCTATGAAATACAGCCTCCTTATTTTTTTTATGAATCATGTCTACTATTATTTTGTTCTTTTTTAGATCTATTTCACAATCCTCATCTAGGCAACCAAAGGTGATACCTTCAATATTTAAGTCCAGAATAGCTTCTATATCCGATAGCATCGTTTTGAATTCGAAATCATTATAAAAAAATCCACCTGGGCGCGGTCTCACCATTACAACGATAGGTATATTGCAATTTAATATTACTTCCTTGATTGTCCCTATGGAAGGAGTTAATCCAAGTAGGAACATAGCATTATTAAGCTCTATTCGATTAGCACCAGCTTCCTTTGCAATTAGGGCATCCTCCAAACTACCACAACATATTTCAGCAATTCTATTCATATTTAAATCCCCCAATTCAATTTGATTTTTCCTACTAATTTATTCTAAATTAAATGATGAACCCCAGCATTTTAATAAGGTAAAACAAGAACCTAGGAGAAACTCCCCTAAGCTCTTATGATATTTCATTCAATTATCGTAATTAATCTTCGTAAACTCATAAACGATTAATTGCTATTATGACAATAAAGGTATCCTTACTTGATATTTTTTGATTACCTCTTGATTATGTTCATCTGCACCATCAATGTTACCGCTTAGGAAAACTGGTGGCTCAAATCCATTATCTGCCATGATTTTAATTGCTTCCGCAAAAATAGCATTTAACAAAACAGATCCGACAACTGTTGAAGTAGGTGCAAATGGGATTGGTACCTTTTCATATGAAAGAATAGCATCTCCTTTAACAGAATGATTGTTAATAACTAAATCGACGGAATTATACAAATGCTTTCCACTCTTGTGTCTTGATGGCTGACTTTGGGAATATTCTAAAGATGTAATTCCAATCACATAGGCACCCTTCGCTTTTGCATCGTTAGCAACATCGACTGGAACCGGGTTTCTACCTGAAGTTGATAATACAAATACGACATCCTGTGGTTGGATTTCCTGATCCTTAAGAAATTCTCCAACATAATCATTCTGTCTTTCTAGTTGTGAAGAACGTAGGGCACCTTCATGCAGCATGAGTGGTTCTATGAAAATAGGTTTAATAGGCACAAGCCCACCTGCACGGTAAAACACTTCCTCTGTTAATATATGGGAATGCCCACATCCAAATAATTGAATGATCCCTCCGTTTTGAATCGATTCTGCTACCTTTTCTGCTGCTTTTTGTAGATTTTCCTTCTCAGTGTTTTCTACAACATTTAATCTATCTTTTACTTTGTCAAAAAATTGTGTAAGCATTTATTCATCCTCCATTACCAATTTAATGATTTTTTCAACCTCTTCTGGGATTGTTCTTCCCGTTTCCTTATCAATTGTTGAACCGAACACATGTGGCATAAATACAGGAATTCCAATAGGACGTACTGCATTTACAATATCTACAATATTTTCAGAGGAGATGCCACCCGCTGGCTCAACAGCCTTTAATCCTTTATCTGCTGCGACTTTACATAGATAAACTAACTCCTCAAGATGTGTTTTCCCTTTTAGGGGCATAAATTTAATAGATTCGATTCCCATTCCCAGAGCTAGTTCTACTAATTCTTCAACTCTCATTTCCACTCCAGTAGAAAGTGTAACAAACCCAACTTTTCCTGAAGGAGCGACTAATCCATTTACCACTTGATCTATTCCTTTTGAATTCAAGTATCCAATTGAATAACTCGTCTTCACAAAGGGTTGATTGATATGTCCAGGCTGGGAACCTTCAGCTATTTTTAACACTTTTTCCCAGTTTGCGGGGTTCCCATTTTCTCCAAGACCGATGCTTATCACATCAGCTACTTCCTTTAACTCATTTACCTTTTTAACTCCGTCCTCAATGCTCACAAAGTCCGATGAAACAATTCCAGGCACAATATATCCTTTACCTGCTTCCATGATTTCCTTAGCATTTCGCTTATCCTTTGTTAAAAAATTAAATATAAGAAAATTATCTATTTTCTTTAGTTCCATTAATTTCATTTTTTGCACCTTCTATCAATTTCACCATGTTATCGATGGCAACATCTATAATTTTCATTCCTTTTTCTTTTGTGGCAAGCTTTGCGTCTCCCAGGACAGCTGAGTTTGTAAATTCCTCCCATGGTGTTGGAGTAACATCTGCACTCGCTGGAATAATCGGGATGTCGGTTATTGCTTTTGACATATCAACAAACTCCTCAGCTAAGTAGAGCATATAGGAGGTCTCAATTTCACAAGCATGAAAATAAGTTGCATGTGAGGAATTTGTTTCTCTTACTTCCTCTGTCACCTTTTTCGTACCAGGGTAAAATAAATATAGAATTTTAAAATCTGGATATTGCTGAAATAACTTTCTTGCAGCCTCTTTTAAAGCAACCGCATTGCCTAAATGACCATTTATCATTGCAAACACTCGAAAGCCTTGCTCATATAAACTAACTCCCATGTCAACTAATAGTGAAATTAATGATTCATTACTAATGTTGATACTGCCAGGGAAATTCTTCAAACTCCACACTTGGCCATATGGTAAAGTAGGCAATATAAATGCTCCTGTTCTTTCAGCTACCCTTTCTGACACTCGCTCCGCTAAATAGTTATCTGTCCCAAGGGGAAGATGTGGACCGTGGGCTTCTACAGCACCTATTGGCAAAATAGCAATTTTACTTTGCTCGATCTTCTCTTTAACCTCGAAAGAATTTTCGTTTTGAAAAAGCATCGTTGTACCCCCTTTACTTCTTGAAAGAAAAACATCTTGCTGGATTTTCAACAAAAAACTTATGGATTAGTTTTTCTCCATCAAAGCCTTGGCGATTCGCATCATCGATGAAGCGTGGAACCCATTTCGCAATAATATACTCGAGACCTAATCCGTAGTCATAATGTTTATAATAAGTTTTTCTGGCGGTATCTCCGCTTACTAGAATTTGATTTTCATATCCTTTTTTTACAAGATCTAAAATACATTGAATTCTTGTACTTTCAGGTGCATATTTGATCTTCGCAATTCCATCAAAGCTTAAGTACGCTCCAGCTTTTGCAATTTGCTCATGGTAATAAGGATCTGGATTTCGATCCATATGGCCTAGACTAAGGTATTCGAGATTAACATTCTCACTTTTTAGTAGCTCAATTTGTTCTAGCCCCATCGTTCCTGCCTCTGTATGTGAATGTACCGGTGCTTTCGTTTCATTATGGGCTCTTGCAACAGCCCGTAATGTTTTTTCTTCTAAAGGAGTAATACGGTTATACCCTGTACCAAACTTTACTTGACCTGCTCTAAACGGGGTACCTTCAAGACCTTCTTCCACTTCACGAATCACAAATTCAGTTAGCTTATTGATAGGCGTCTTATCAATCCATTCGGCATATGTCTCATAATCGCCGATAATAGGTTTAAGCTCTTCCTTAATTCTTGCATCCCATAAAAAGCTTTTATTAAAACCAGCTGTTCCGATAATTTGAACACCTGTTTCATCAGAGATTTCTTTTACGGCTTGAACATCCCGGCCATAATCGATAGCAGTTGCGTCAACAATTGTCTTTCCTCCATACTGTTTAAAATCTTCGACATCCTTTTTTGATTTTTCCTTATCATCGAGTAACAAATCATCTACACCACGTTGAACCCAGTAATCTGGTCTGCATACAATATGCTCATGTGAATAGGTAAATCCTAGTTCTTCTGGTTTAATATCACCTTTTAATGTTCGAATAAAGCTCATGATAGTCCCTCCTGCTACTTTTAAAAAAACATATAATAATAGGTTCAAAGTAATTGATTTAAAAAACCGACATGCTTATACATGCCGGTTTTATACAATTTAGAATAAAAGCTGCGCGATTGCCTTTACAATTGGACCAAGTACAAACATATCAGAGTCTGCTGCCCACATTGCAGTATCTGGGATTGTAGAATCTATTAGGAATTTAACCGTTAGAAATTGTCCCCACGCAACTACTGTTGCTGTTACAAAACCACCGATAAGCGCTCCGCGTACTCCTCCAGTTGCGTTGCCAAATACTCCCGCTGTTGCTCCATGGAAGAATAATACGATCATTGTTGGGACAAACACATATGCGACTACGTTACCTAAAATCACCAACCAGATTAAAGCCCCAGCAAATGCACCTAAGAAACCAAGGATTACAGCGTTCGGTGCAAATGTGAATACGACCGGGCAATCTAGTGCTGGTTTAGCACCTGGAACCAGTTTTGTTGCAATACCGTTGAAAGCGGGTACAATCTCACCGATAAACATTTTTACCCCTAGTAATACAACAGCAATACCACCAGCAAATGTTAATGATTGAATAATAGAATAAATGATAAAGTTTTGATCCCCCGATTGTGCAATAAGTTCATCTGCACCAGGAGTACCTTTTGTCATTAAAATGACAGCACCCACGAAGAATAATATTCCCATTGTTAAGGCTGTAATTACATTTGAATCCCTTAAAAATTCAAGTCCTTTTGGTAATTTAATTTTCTCTGAATCATTTTCCTTATTACCTAGAACTTTTCCAAGTAATGCTGCTAAAAGGGCTACGACAGCAGAAGTATGACCCAAAGCAATACTGTCATTACCTGTTACTTTACGCATAAATGGCTGTACAACTGCAGGTTGGAATGTCCAATAAACTCCCATAAAGATGGATAAGAAGATTACTAGTTTCCAAAATGAAACGTCACCGACTGCATCAATAATAATTCCGGCAAAAATCATTGTGGTCCAGAACATCATATGTCCTGTTAGATAGATGTATTTGAATTTTGTAAAACGGGCAAGTAATACGTTAATAATAAATCCGATAAACATAGCAAGAGTAACAGCTGAACCGTATTTCGTACCAAATCCTTCTTGACCTAAAAAGTTTCCAAATGAGCTTGTTTCTAGTCCAAATACTTCCTTCCACATTGGTTCGAATACAGTTAGCGCTCCTACAATAACCCCAGCACCAGCATTGATTATTAAAAATCCAATCATTGCTTTAAAAGTTCCACTAATCGTTTGACTAGTAGATTTCTTCTGTAAAAGTAAACCAAGTAAAACAATAGATCCTAGCAAAATTGCAGGTACACCAAATATATTGGTCGCCATCCATTGAATTGCTTCCATTGCTTATTCCCCCATTTTTTGTTTTTAGTTGATATTACTTTGTAAAGCTGTTTTAATTTCATTCATATCAAAGTAGTTATTCACAATAATGACTTTTGAAGAGTGACCATCTAATGATTGTGCTAGTTCGTTACTGGTAATAATATAATCTGGTCGTTCACTAGAAGCACTTGAAACATCCGTATTTTCTACATCTGCTTGCAACCCTAGTTCACGTAACACAGTTTCAACATTCATTCGTAAAATTAAGCTAGTTCCTTGACCTAAACCACATACACATAAAATTTTCATTTTACATTCCCCCGATAATTTTTTTTATTTGTTGATAATTTGTAGCTTCCTCTAATTTTTTGACATTTTCTTGATCATTCAAAAGCATGATTAGCTTTTGTAATATTTGAAGATGTTCATCACTTGATGATGCACCTAAAGCAAATACAAACTTGACTGGATCATTTAATTCACTGCCAAATGCGATAGGATCCTTTAGCCGAATAAATGATACAGATGCTTCGTTTACCCCATCTTCTGGCCTCGCATGCGGCAAGGCAATGCTTGGTGCAAGTACAAAATAGGGACCATTTTTCTTATAGGATTGAATCATCGCCTCAACATATGATTCATCTACAGCGTTTTCATTTACTAGTAGATTCCCTGCTTGCTTGATTGTGTCCTCAGGCGACGATGCAAATACATCAAGCGCAACAAGGCCTTCCTCTAAAAATTTCATGAAATATTTCTCCTTTGTCTTTTGGATTAAATGGAATATGCTTCGATTGTTTGTAAAATGGTTTCAATTGATTTTGCTTCAACCATTTTATTAACATTCTTTGGCTCAGAAAACATTGTTGTAAGTTGAGACAATGCTTTAAGATGCGTTTCCCCATCAATTGCTGCTAATACAATAAGAAGATTTACTTCATGTTTTTCGGATTCTGAAAATTTAACCCCTTTTTCTAAGCAAAGGATACTCATTCCTAATTTTTTTACACCATTCTCTGGTTTAGCGTGTGGGATTGCCACTTTCGGAGCAACTACTATATAAGGTCCTAAGTGGAGAATCGTGTTTATCATAGATTGAATATATTCTTCGGTTATATTACCTTTTTCAAGTAAAGGAATAGCTCCTACTCTAATAGCTTCTTTCCAGTCCTTAACATCCTTTTTAATCTGAATGTAATCCTTTGTTAGCAATTGATGTAAAGATGGTTTTGTGGATACAACGATCTTTGATTGATGCTTTGAGAAGTATTTTCGTACTTCTCTTTCTAAATCCTCTTCATCCCTGATTGTTGCATGTTTTTTAATAATCTCCATTAACCCTTCAACAGAGGTTGATTGCTCAATCACATTTGTTCCAACCAAAGCGTTTACATTTTTTAAGAGACTTTCCTTTTCTGCCTCTGTAAGAATTGGACTTACCACAAAAACAGGTACATCTTTTTTTGTTAGTGGAGTCGTCGAAACAACAAAGTCAACTTCATAATCATTGATTTCATAATTACGCAGGGATACACTTCCTACAATATCAATTGTAGAAAAAAGTCCCTCCAGTTGATGTTCGAGTAGTTTCGACGTACCGACACCACTTGCACAAACAATCAGCATTTTTTTCCGAATAGCAGGAGTTACACCTGTTCTTCTCATCCAACCGCCAAAATGCATGGCAATTAGAGCAATTTCATTTTCATTAACATTTTTTCCAATTACATTTTCTAAATGATGAATCACTTTTTTTGTCAATAAAAATACATCTGGGTACTTTTCTTTCATAAGCTCAGCCACAGGATTTTCGACTTCAAGGCCATATTTTATCCGATAGAAGGACGGCTTCACATGCAATAGTAAGTTTCTTTCCAATAAGTCTCTTTCCTTTAGAAAAACACAAGCATATTTCTGAAAATCGGTAACCATTTTAGGTACAACTTTCGCTAAAACATGTGTTTCTGTATTTTCACTTTCTTGAAATTCTCCTTGAGAAGACTGTACCCTGGAACTTAACAAATGTTTTGTAATATATAGTACCTCATCATGTGGAAAATCTACATTAAAGACATACGAAAGTTTCTGAGCGATTTTACATGCTGCCTTATATTCTTTTGTTTCAGTCAAGACCTCTTTTTCTATATCATCTATCCTTATTTCTTTTCCTTGCATTAATCGTTTGCCAAAAAATATAAATCGAAAGGTTAAGCTATAGAAGAAGTCATCCGTATATTGGACATTAAGATCCGTTTCACTTTCTGCAACAATTGTCTGAACCGCCTTCAATTGTTCCAACTCAAAAAGATTTAGTCTATCTTCTATATTTGAACCTGCTAAGTTGAGCATTGTTGTGATTTTGGACAACATCGTTTGCCAACCCACATTCGGAAGAACATTCGAAAGATAATAAACTATTGCTTTTCGTTTATCTTCTTCTTGACCAATGATTCGATAACCCGTCTTCCGTTCGAATTCAAGTGTTAAGCGAAATCTCTCTATTTCTTCTTTTAGCACCTTGAGATCTTCAATGGTTGTGTTTCGACTAACTCGTACTTTTTCAGATAAATCCTCTAAAAATAAAGGAGAATCCCTTCCCAATAAATATAGGGCTAACCAACCTTTTCTTTCTTTTGCAGAGTATTCATATTGCCAAGATTTGACCAGTTTAATCTTTTCCGGTATATGCTTGGATGTTTCCTGGTCAAGACCAAATCCTAACCCTCTGACCTGACCTACTGGTTTTAAGTTATTGTCCTCAAGCCATCCATTTATCTTTTCGATATCATAATAAACTGTTCGTCTCGAAATCTTGAATTTCTCCATTATTTCTTTTAATGGTACAAATGATCCAGTATTCAGCAGATATGATAGTAATGCCGTACTTCGTTGATCTAAAGACATGCTAGCACCCCCTTTGCACTACTAACAGTTCGTGCAAGAAAGTAGTTTTTATAGGATGTTTCATCCTCTTGTCTATACTATACCCCCTATATTTACGAATGTGGAGACCAAATGATGTCCAAACCAATGTGCAAAATTGGACTAATTACTTAAAACTCACTGTAAAAAAATCTTATCCATTAATCTCATCAAAGGAAAAGTACTAAAAGCAGAAAGTTAAAATGAATAAATCAGTATGACAATTGAACTATTCAACATATTTTCCTAAAATTACAGTTTGTTCCACATAGAGCAACAACAGTCTTTTCAAATTTTTAAAAGTTGATATAATTGCTTCAAAGTCATATGTAAACGTTATCATTTTTTTATAAGAAAGGGGTCTTTACATGCAGCAATTTAAAGAATTGACGAATAGTCTGATCAATGCGGATACTAGTAAAAGCTTTATTAACGGTGAGTGGATTGAAGGAAATAGCGACCAGACCTATGATATTCTAAATCCTTTTGATCGCTCCGTTATTACAACGGTCAAGTTGGCGACGAAGGCTCAAGTTGATGAGACATTCGAAATGGCAAAAAACGCACAGAAAGAATGGGCTAAATCCACTGTCGAGCAACGCCGAGAAGTTCTTCAAAAGGCCGCTGAGTTTTTAAAGAATAATCATGATGAAATCGTAGAAATCCTTAATCTTGAAACAGGTGGAAGTATTTTAAAAAGCAATATTGAACATCATCTTGCGCTTGATATCTTACAGGAATCTATTAAATATGCAGATGAAATCTATAAGGTAAAGGAAATTCCTGGTTCACCAGAAAAGCTTAACCATATTTACAGGTTACCATTAGGGGTTATTTCCACCATATCCCCTTTTAATTTCCCTCTGAATCTATCATTGAGGGCGATTGTACCTGCTATTGCACTAGGGAACAGTGTTGTTCACAAACCAGATATTCAGGTTGGACTCTCAGGTGGTTCAATTATTGCCAAAGCTTTTGAATATGCTGGTCTTCCGAAGGGTGTACTAAATGTTGTGTTAACGGATATTAATGAAATTGGTGATGCCATGCTAACTAACAAGCATGCTAAACTAATTAGCTTTACCGGTTCGTCTGCGGTAGGTCGTCATATTGGTGGAATTGCGGGACAGCATTTAAAGCGAGTTGCACTTGAATTAGGTGGAAACAGCCCTTTTGTTGTGCTTTCTGATGCTGATGTTGACCAGGCAGTTAATGCCGCCATCTTCGGAAAGTTCATTCATCAGGGACAAATTTGTATGATTATCAACCGCATGATTGTCCATAAGGATGTCTATGAGGAGTTTGTTGAAAAATTTGTAAAAAAAGCAAAAGCTGTGCCTTATGGGGACCAACGTGATCCAAAGACGATTATTGGCCCGATTATCAATGAACGTCAGCTCGAAAAAGCAATTGCATCTATTGAAGATGCTAAAAAAGATGGAGTAACATTAGCCCTTGAGGGTCAGCGTATTGGCAACGTTTTAACACCATATGTATTTATAGATGTTAATCGCTCTAGCAAACTAGCACAAACTGAATTATTTGCTCCAATTGCTACTATTATTAAGGCTGAAACGGACGAAGATGCTATTGAAATAGCAAATGATACTGAATACGGATTGAGCTCGGCGATCTTTACAAGCGATCTTGACCGTGGAGAAGAATTAGCATTGCAAATTGACAGTGGCATGACACATCTAAATGACCAAACAGTTAACGATTCACCAAACATCCCGTTTGGCGGTAATAAAGCAAGTGGTTTAGGTAGATTTGGAAATCCTTGGGTGGTTGAAGAATACACCGTTACGAAATGGGTTTCTGTTCAAACGAAGGATCGGAAATATCCTTTTTAATTTAAAAATAGTGGCGCACCCGTTATATAAGGATGCGCCACGTTTTTCATTCGCCCAATTGTTGGATTTGATCAATTGTATTGGTTACGTTCTGTAAGGTTTGAAATACCTCACTATTTTCAAAAAGAGCTGGATCAATTTGTCCATTCTCGATATTATCTAAAATTACGTTAATGCCTTCTTCCGCTTGTTGGTTATAATCTACGATTTGCTGATGAAGGTCGGCAGCCATTCCTGGTGGCTGTAGTGAGTTGAAGGTTCCCATATCATCCTGCATTCCCGTAAGCATTGTCTCGAGATCGGCTAGAGCCTGCTCATCAGTAACAGCCTGTTCTGCTAGAGTTGGAGCCTCGTTAACAAAGGTACTCACCTCATTGACATAATCTGTTGCCTCATTCACATACGTTAATGTATTATTAACATCGTCAAGGACGGAACAAGCCCCTAAAAATAGCAACCCAATTAGCGAAAAGGCTAAAAAACGTTTCTTCAAAAAATCCCCTCCGTTTATGGCATAACTTTTATACGATTCAAAACGTACAAAGGTTTCATTTTTTTGCTTACAAATTTTGGAGCTCATTTACCGTAACGAAAGTGTATCCTTCTTTTTGAAGAGTTTGGATAATTCCTTCGATTTCTTCTACTACTCTATCAATATCATCATACATTGGATGCATCAAGATGATGGATCCAGGTTGAATCGTTTCTCTTACATATTTTACTCTGTCCCGGGTGGTTGAGTAATACGTATCTGGCTCAATGTTCATCGTTATCGTATCTTTGCCTTGCTTAGAAAGATAATAAGGTAGTCCGACAAGTTTCTTACTGTTTGGTGGACGGAAATCAATTTCCCCCTCGTACCCCGCTTCACGGATGAGTTCGTCCGTTTTTTCTATTTCTTCCTTTATAAATGAAGACGATTTGAAGATCATTCTGTTATGAGAATACGTGTGATTTCCAACCTGATGCCCAGCTTCCACAATTTTCTTAGCTTGTTCCGGATATTTTTCCATATCTTGTCCAATTAAAAAGAAGGTGGCCTTCACATCATATTTCTCCAATAGCGGAAGGATTTCATCCACATTTTCAGTCGGTCCGTCATCAAAAGTTAGTGCAACCACCTTTTGATCCGTTTCAACCTGCTGTGTGAGCCCTCCAAATAATTGAAATGACCTAGAATTCATTAACCTATACGTTCCAAATAACACAAGAAAAACAATTAAAATTACGGAGACCACTAAACACTAATTTTCTTTTCATCGTTTACTTCCTTTTAAATTTTTAGGGACCACGGGGACGGTTCTTGTGGTTCCAAATCGGACCACAGGAACCGTCCCTCTGGTTCCCCAACATAAAAAGAGGCGTACCGAAATCGGTACACCCCTTTACTGTTAATGGTTGTTATTAAGCTTTACGAACGTTAGATGCTTGAGGACCACGTTGTCCTTGTTCTACATCAAATGTTACACTTTGACCTTCGTCTAAAGATTTGAAGCCGTCGCCTTGGATTGCTGAGAAATGTACGAATACGTCTTCTCCACCTTCACGCTCGATGAATCCAAAACCTTTTTCTGCATTAAACCACTTAACTTTACCTTGTTCCATTATAATTTGCCTCCTAGTGTGATTATCCACACATGTGTTACTATCTGTTGTTCAAAAACCTTAGACGAAAAACAAAATACATTCTTAATCTGAAAAAGAACAAAGATAATTCTTACTTAGAATAACAGATATTATTATAAATAGCAAATAGTAATTTTGGTAAAATTGTTTTTTGTGACTTTAGTGCCAGAGAAAGAGCATCAAATTTTAATCCACAGATTACGGAATACAACTTTTGACTAATCCAAAATGGAATATTGCATTTGACCTTCTAATCTAATAAAATGTAATAATATGGAATTTCATGTTGATAAAAGAATAAGCTATATATAGCAATATAAAAAAATGAATCAATAGGGGATGAGAAATAGTGTTTCCAATCTTTTATTTTATTGGCTTGCTTATCGTAATGCCTGCCTTCTTAATTATTATGCTATGGAAGGTTAATTTTAAAAGTAAACTTGAATGGTTGTTGGACTCCTTGTTGACTGCAGTTCTATTCTTTTGGATCTTCCAATCAGCAGATTGGAGTTGGATAGGATATTATTTACGCTATCTTTGGTTGATTCTCCTCATTGTTGCATTCATTTTTTCTTGGAAGAAGGCACGTCATTTACCGTTTGTGACGAAATATACTCTCAATCAAAAGTTCTCAATCGGCATTTATGTTGTTATTTTTTTGAGTTTCGGTACTTTAAACGCTTTTATTGTAAAAGGGTATACAGTTGATGAAAAAGGAATTGAATTAACTTTCCCACTTAAGGATGGTACCTACTTTGTTGCACAGGGTGGAAATCATGTAATGCTAAATTATCATCAAGCCCATCCCAGCCAGGAATATGCTTTAGACATTATAAAATTAAATACAATTGGAACCCGAGCAAATGGGCTATATCCTGAGGAGCTTAGAAAATATAAAATTTATGAGGATGATCTGTATAGTCCTTGTAACGGAAAAGTGGTCAGCATGCAAAATAATTCACCTGATCTTATTCCTCCTAAATCCGATCCACAAAATACTAAGGGTAATCATGTCACTTTATTATGTGAGCACCATGATGCCACTATTTTAATTGCCCATATGCAAAAAGGCAGCGTTGTTGTGGCAGAAGGAGATAAAGTAAAAACAGGACAAAAACTCGGAAAAGTAGGAAACTCAGGGAATACAAGTGAACCACATTTACACATTCACGCCGAAATAGACGGGAGAGGTGTACCGATTACATTTAATGAGCGATTTTTAGTGAAAAACAGTTTAGTACGATAAAAACAAAAAAAGGCTACTGGAGCCTTTTTTTGCATGTTGAGGAATTGCGAGATATTTATTTTTCCTATTTCAAGGGAACGGAATTTCCTAGTAAACTCTAAACGTAGTAGATGCATTACTACTAGAATAACCACTTTTCGATGCGGTAGCGTCCAATTTATACGCTCCAGTCACCGTTGAAATGTTTGTTCCGATGGACCAAGTGGCGACACCAGATGAATTTGTTGTTGCTGTTGATGTGATTGTTGTACCATTTGGTCGTGTGATTTGATAATTCACAGTTGCATTTCCAACCGCCGCCCCATTCGAGTCTTTAACAGTGCTTGTGATATAGACTGTTTCCCCACGATAATAGTAGCTGTAGTTCGTAGAAACTGTTGTGACTGTATCTGTTGATGATGGTGGTGGAGGTGTAGTTCCACCGCCACCTGTGGCTGCAACTACTGCTGCATGGGCATCAACAATTCCATAACCGTATTGTGTAAAGCTACCTGCGGCTTGTGCTGTATCACGTAAAATTTGTCTGGCTTGTGAGACTGAAATATTTGGATTGGCTGCTCTTACTAAGCCCGCTACCCCAGCAACATGTGGCGTCGCCATAGATGTTCCCGATAATGTTGAATAGCGACTATTTGGATAGGTACTATAAATATTTGAGCCTGGTGCCATAAGCTCTAAGCCGGAACCATAGTTTGAAAAACTTGAACGTGTTCTACTAGATGTTACGGATCCTACCGCGATTACACTACTGTACGCAGCAGGATAGGAAATACTAGATGCCCCATCATTACCAGAAGCAGCTACGACAATCGTACCCTGTGCGGTCGCTGTTTGAACTGCCTCATCCATACCTTGGTTATACCCTCCGCCACCTAATGACATATTGATCACATCTGCATCAATATCAGCGGCATACAAAATTCCCTGGGTGATTCCGTATAATGAACCCGATCCATTATCACCTAAAACCTTAACCGGGATAAGGGTTGCGTTTTGCATTACTCCAGATACAGAGCCATAGCTCGCGATTGTACCTGCAACGTGAGTTCCATGGCCTTGAACATCCATCGTTGTTCCACCAACGTAGCTTCTGCCTAAGCTAGTGTTCACAAAATTAGCAAGACTCGGATGGTTGTGGTCAATGCCTGTATCCAACACGGCAACCTTAACAGCACCTGATCCATTCGTAACCGTCCAGGCTTGTGGCGCCTTAATCATGTCGTAATGCCATTTTTGATTTTGGTGAACGGCTTGAATCGTCGCTGTTCCTTCACTTGCCATCATTTTATAGTTTTCAGAAATATATCTTACTTTGAAACCAAGATTCATTAACTCATTACGCAATTCATTTTTTGCAAGATTACTAGAATTGAAATGATCTGGGGAGTAAGAAACTAAATAGACTAAGCCCATTTTGTCGACTACTTGTTTGTTGAAATTTTTACTAAGGAGTGGTTTGACTGAAGTATCTTCTACATGGAGAGAATCAATGATTGAGAATCCTTTCGCTTTTAGCACATCTTCCTGTCCCTTTACACTATCTGCACTTTGAATGGTGAGATCGGCACTTCCCTTTTGTTTTGGTTCAACCGAAACGATTAGTTCACCTTCAATAAAATCTAGGTTCCCTTTTGCTACATTGTCTGGCTGATCTGCAAAGGATACCCCCGCAAACATGGTTAATACGAGTAAAAGAACAATTGAAAAATTAACTAATTTCTTCATCCACATACCTCCATTTTTAGTTTGGTAAAATAAAGCACATGGTATTAGTCAACGGCACTCTCCCTTCTATGTATCGTATCTACAGTTAAAAAAGCAAACAAGACTTACAAACTTGTTTACTTTTGACTGTCATGTTTTAAAGTGGTACAAATGTAATCGAAAAAATCATTTTTTGAGGAATTGTTGAGAAGTTGTAAAATAGGTTTGATGAATGTAAAAGTTGAAATATTCTTTGCCCTCCATTACTCTACAATTTTTCAATTATGACCGTCAATATAATTTGTAATATTCAGTCATTTGTAACCATAAAGTTTATTTCACCACAAATCTAAACAAGCCAAAATATCTAAATCAACTAGTATCAAAGTCTTTCACATGCATTCACCGCTTTGGTGAGTTAATTAAAAAAATCAGGTAACTTCCGAAGGGAAGCTCCTGATTTGTGGACCACGGGGACGGTTCTCGTGGTTCCCATTTTTTGAGGAACCACAGGAACCGTCCCTATGGTCCTATCAATAGCCAGAATCCTCTGATGTAAGGTTGTCTAGCATTGTGTAATCATATTGCTGCAATGGCTTTTCTGCTGGACCTTCTAGAACCTCACCCGTATAGGAGAATCTTGATCCATGACAAGGGCAGTCCCATGATTTTTCACCATTGTTCCAATGGACTTCACAGCCTATATGGGTGCAGGTTGTGTCTACGATGTAGAGCTTACCATTCTCGTCTTTATAGGCTCCTTTTCGATGTCCATCAATCGAAATGACCGCACCTTCCCCATTCAGAATGTCAGCCACATTTTTTTTGGGCATTTCCATTTTTCCTTGCACTAAATGCTTGACCACTTTCGCATTGTTCACAAAGAAGTTTTTCAGAGATGGATGAGCATAGAATCGAGCAGGCGAATACATGTCACGATATGGGTTGTTTCTTTTTAGGATAATATCCCTAAATAATAATGCTGCAGCCGTACTGTTTGTCATGCCCCATTTACGAAAACCAGTTGCTACCAAAATATTTGGTTCACCAGTTGTTAGTTCCCCGATATATGGGATTTTGTCCAATGTTTGGAGGTCTTGTGCCGACCAACGGTATTGAACATCCTCTAATTCAAAAACCTGTTCACCAAACGTGCCTAATGCATTGTATTCTTCCATTGTGTCATTTCGATCCCCCGTTAGATGGCTGCCACCTGCAATTAAGACGTAATCTTCACCATTTTTTGTAGCGGATCGTAACGAACGGGTTGGCTTATCTGCACTAATATACATACCACCAGGAAAACTTTCCTTCACTTTAGTAGCAACTATGTATGAACGTGTTGCTTTCATTTTTGCTGAATAAAGGCCTGTTCCCTCATAAAATGGGAAATGAGAACAAGCAAGGACGAAACCAGCTTTAACTCGCTTATTCTCACGTGTGAGCACTGTCGGCTTTTCCCCGGTCTCTACATTCACTGCAACAGTATGTTCAAAAATGAGTCCACCTTTTTCTTTAATGATTTGAACAAGATGTGCTAAATATTTGACCGGATGGAACTGGGCTTGATTTTTCATAACAAGTGCGTTTTTGATATCAATTTTAAAAGGAATACTGTCTTCAAGACCTCCATCAATTCCTATTTTTTCATAGGCTTGCGCTTCTTTTTCGAGCTTTTGTTTGTACTCATCAGTAGTGGAATAAATGATTGCGTCTTGTTTACTAAAATCACAATCAATCTGGTGCTCTTCAACTGTTCGCTCGACAAATTTTATTGCATCTGTGTTTGCTTCATAGTAAAGTCTAGCCGTGCTTCTCCCGAAATTTGTGATGAATTCATCATAGATGAGCCCGTGCTGTGCGGTAACCTTGGCCGTTGTGTGACCTGATGTCCCATTGAGTAATTGATCCGCTTCTAACACCGCAACCTTCAGTCCCTCGTTGACTAAGACATAAGCAGATGTAAGACCGGTAATCCCCCCACCTACAATTACAACATCGACTTCAATGTCTTCCTCAAGCGGAGGAAATTCTGGAATGTCAACATCGACTCTCCATAATGGCTCGGGTGACTCAGGAAGCTTTTTCTCATTTGCCACAATAAACCCTCATTTCCTAAATAAGTAATTTTGCCATTAGGTTTTCCAGTAATTTGGGTATCATACATGAGTGAGTGGGAATTGGTGGTAGGTAGATTAAAAAATGTGGTCGATTAATAATTGGGTCTGTAATGAAGGACTTTGCTTTCTAATTCCGGCCTGGTTCGGGACTTCATCGAGGTTATGAAGGATTTTCCCGCCACATCTCCGCTTCGTTCGAGACTTCATCCAGCTTATGAAGAACTTTCCTGCCTCATCTTCGCTCCATTCGGGACTTCATCCAGCTTATGAAGGATTTTCCCGCCTCACCTTCGCTCCGTTCGGGTCTTCATCCAGCATATGAAGGATTTTCCCGCTTCACCATCTCTCCGTTCGGGTCTTCATCCAGCCTATGAAGGATCTTCCTGCCTCATCTTTACTCCGTTCGGGACTTCATCTTGGCTATGAAGAGCATTTCGGTCGCTCATCTGCGCAGTTTTCCTCTTCATCACGGCTATGAAATGGATTTCCGTATTTTTTTATCACTGTTTTACCCTTCATCGGAACTATGAAGAGGTATTCCGTCACTCTTATACGCAGTTTTACCTATCATCATGTACGGTCTGATGTTTTATTAGTTAGATTTAGTATATAAAGTAATAATCGCCCATGTAACAAAAAACCTCACCCAGAATGCTATCCAAAATTAATGGTAAAACTAACTTGAATCAAAAAAGGGGGTTCTCCTATGTCCACAAGCTTTTATCCGAAAGAAAATGTAAAGCATTTTGCGAAAATTAAGGACCTTGCGCCAGAACAGTTAAAAGCGATGAATGCTTTTGATGATGCAGTTATGAAAGAAGGAGCCTTATCAAAGAAGGAAAAGGAAATTATTGCAGTTGCGATTGCACATGTTACAGAGTGTCCTTATTGTATTGATGCACATACTAAAGGTGCGAAAAAAGCTGGTGCATCATTAGAAGAGTTAACCGAAGCTGTATTTGTTGTAGCTGCAATTGAAGCAGGAGGAGCTGTAACCCATAGCACGCATGTACATAATGCAAAAAATCAAGATGCTCCCGATACACTTTATGCCCGCTCAAATTTAAAACATCTTGGCCAATTAGGCAAGTTTGCCCCAGACGGTTTCAAATCATATGCAGCATTTAGTGCTACAGCAACAAAAGAAGGAAAATTAAGTAGTAAGTTTAAAGAAATCATAGCTGTAGCTGTTGCAAACGCAACTCAATGCCCATACTGCATTGATGTTCATTCAAAAAATGCGGTGAAGCTAGGAGCAACGAGTGAGGAACTTGCGGAAGCAATTTTGGTAACCGCTGCGCTTCGGGCAGGCGGTGCTTACGCCCATATAGCAAACCTTATTCAAAGCTTTGAAGAATAACTGGGTTTAAGGTCCCCAGCAACCGTTGGGGGTCTTATTTTTGTAATTGAAAATCACCCGCCCCCCACAGGACAGGTGATCACATTCATGACGTTACTTCTTTATTTTTCACAATACGTGATGTTAGCAACGGTACAACAAAGACGATTCCTAGCATCACAATAACCCCGACTATCGAATATAGAACCGGCATTCCAAACAGATTAATCGTTTTAAAGTCATCAAAAAATGGCTCGACGTTCATGAAATAGAGGAAGGAAAATTGGGAAACATCCTCTACCCAATTAGGGAGCTGAAGTGTTTCAACTAATAAGTATGGTATGGCAAAAATCGCACCATTGATGATAAGAGAAACCAATGCATTTTTACAAACGGATGATATTAGAACAATCATAACGGCAAAACTACATGCTCCTAGCAAATGGAATCCAAGCTGAAGAAAATGGTACTCTAGCATTGTGAAACTATAAGGTGAAAAATAGTATTTAAACATATACTGAATTGACGTATCCCAGCCACCATTACCGTACTGGATAAAATTCCACGCCAGATTGAAAATCTCCCACCCAATGACAACCAGAACCGTGTAAATTAACGCTGCACCAATTTTCGCTCGAAGTAGTGCACTTCTACCTTTTTTCGAGCTAAGAATATAATTATCTACTCCACTGCTATAATCCTGCGTATAAATAGTAGAAAGGCCAACCAACAGCATTGCTCCAGTGATTAGAATCGAAAAGAAACTCGCATAATCAATGATTTCTCCTGGCGCTTTATTATAGCCGAAATAAGATGTGTCAATTTCCATTAACATGGCTATTTGAAGTTCGCTATTATATTTAGTTTCCGATGAAAGCTCTTTAATTTTCTCCTTGGCATTCGTCTCTACTTGATTCCCCAATGCAATCGTTTCGTAGATTCCGTAAATTGTCCATTCCTGATCCGTTAACAGCTCAAATTCATCCAAATTTTCTATTTTTTTATTTAATGCTTCGCTTTCCTTGGCAACTAGTTCGAGCTTATCCTCTGTAACCATCCCTTCCCATGGCTCATACAATTCTTTCTCTTGATGAGCACCAGGATAATATGTAAACCCCGTCGAGAACACAAGCAATAGAAGAAATACAATATAGACCATTCTTTGCTTAAAAATTTTATATAACTCAAATTTCAACAACTCCATTTATGCCACCTCCTCATCAAAGTAGTAGAGATATAAATCCTCTAAGTTTGGATGTTCATGTATAGCACTTAAATGAGGTTTGACGTCACTCAAAATACGAAGCTGGAAGTTGTCCCCGACCCGTGCGATATTGCCAACCTTATAAATCGATTGGAATCTTTTAATCTCAGACTCATTCTGAACTGTAACCGACCATACTTTGTCTTCGATTCCTTTTAACAGCTGCTGTGGTGTTTGCTTCTGGACGAGATGACCCGATTTTAAAATCAACACTTCCTTTGCTATGAACTCAATATCTGAGACAATATGTGTGGATAACAGGACAATTCGATTTGTAGAGATTTGCGATAAAAGGTTCCGGAAACGGATTCTTTCTTTTGGGTCAAGGCCCGCTGTCGGCTCATCCACGATTAAAATCTTCGGGTCGTTCAACAAAGCCTGAGCAATGCCAACACGACGCTTCATTCCCCCTGAAAACTTCCCTACTTTTTTCTTCGCTTGATCAGCTAGCCCAACCAAATCCAATGTTTCTGCAACCTTCACCTTGGCATCTTCCTTCGTTAGCCCCTTTAAGGTTGCAATATATAGTAGAAATTTTTCAGCCGTAAAATTTTTATACAATCCAACATGCTGTGGCAAGTAGCCGATGACATCTCGATACCGGTAATCCAGCACCGCTATATCCTGACCATCTAGCAAAACTCTTCCTGAGCTTGGTTTCATCACACTGGCGAGTATCCGCATTAATGTTGTCTTCCCTGAACCATTTGCTCCTAAAATCCCGTATACTCCAGTTGTAAATTCTAATTGAATGGAGTCCAGGGCCTTTTTATCATCAAAGACTTTCGATACATTCTCAATTGTTAAATTCATAAGAAATACCCCTTTTGTAAATATTGATCATTTTTACAACGATAAAAATCGATGCAGCAATAGTTATCAAAATATAAACCAATCCTGAAATGGTTTCGATTCTTTCGATGACATCATTTTTTGTCATTATCACTACAGTTACTGTCCAAAGGACAAGTCCACCGGTAAAATTGTATGCTTGTCGATACTTAGAGGCTACAACTAACATGATCGCTGCAATGATAGTAAAAGGTGTGGCCCAATAAAGAAGCAATTTTCCAATCATAACCTCAGGTAAAAGGATTGCTAAGCTAATGGTTAAAAGGACATTTAATGCGACATTAAAGGCTCCTACGACTACCATTCTAGATAGGATAATTTCCTGAAGGCTAAATTTAAATGTCATCTCTAATTCAGCCATTTCGGTATTACTACTCTTAATCACCTCGATAAACCCAATAATCGTTGGGAGTGGTGCAACATACAGCATAATGATATAGGGGTCTATTTTGTAAAAAAGGACAGATAATACCCCGAGTAGTAAAAATAAAAGATTTAAACCCCAGAACAATGATGAGAAATAAAAGACTTCTCTTGTTGAATGTTTTAATACAGTAGTTATACTGGCAAAAATTGTTTCCCATTTGCTCTCTTTCGTTGGTGCATATGGTCTCATCGCATCAATAGTCATCATGATTTCAGTTTCACTTGGGAATTCCACATCAAATTCATCGAGAGACATTCCTAATTCCTTTTCCAATTCAAAAATCTCATCATCGAAATTATCGTTTTGTCTGTTGTTGTTCATATCCCTCACCTCTTTCTAAAGCTGCTGCTAGTTTTCCTAAGCCCTGCTTCAGCCTTGATTTAACAGTCGATACATTCGCTTTCGTAACATCCGCGATCTCCTGAATTTTCATGTCATGATAGTATTTCAGAATCACGGCCTCCCGTTGTATATCTGGTAGACTATTAATCGCTGCCTTCACCTGCTCCCTCGTTTTCTTTCGTTCAAATATGTAGGGAACATTACTTTTTTCACTTTTGATCGTTTCCTGAAGCTCTGTTTGCTTGGAGCTTTGCTTATAATCAGCACTTCTCCAGTAATCGCGACAATGATTGACGGCGATTGTATAGAGCCAACTTTTAAAGCTACCTTTATTTGAATATGACTTGATTCGTTGCATCATTTTTATAAAAATTTCCTGTGTCAGATCATATGCCATTTCCTTGTTTCCCACTTTTCGATAAACAAAGGCATAGATGGATTTATAGTACTTTCTTGTCAAAACCTCCATCGCTGCCTGACTACCTTGCAGGATTTCCTCAATTAGTTCCTGATCCTCGGGCATTTTCATCACCTCATTCATTAAGACGAAAAGATTTAAAAAAGGATTTATTTATTGTAAAAAAAGTTTCTGCTTAAATTATCCTTATTGAAATTGAAGCTTGCAATAGGGAAGTTTGGATAACGCAAAAAAGCACCCATCCAAAATTGGACAGGTGCTAGGGTTCAGATTCTATCTACATAAAATACTCCATCACTAAATACACAATCAGACATAGGAGTGATCCCGTTAAAAATGGACTTATCTTGAGTATTGCTTTTTCATGTCTTGGTTTGTAGCTTCCTAGAAATGTATTAAAAACGGCAACCTCTGAGTTTTTTGTAAAGATATCACCCGAGGAGCCCATTAGAAATGCGAATAGGATAAAGAAACAAGAACCGAAAAACATGGTAGTTAACAGATTTGCATCTAAATAAAGGGAAATCCCAAACAGGATTACTACCTCAACGACAGTAATCAGAAGCGCAAATGCTATGTGTCGTACCACTGTTCATCCCCCCTTCCCCAAACTGCTCATACCATTACATACGAATTAGAATGAGAAAAGTTTCGGAATACTTTGTATCATACTATTCAGCTTTTTTATCATTTAGTCCGAGCCGGACATGTTTTTCATCTCTCATGCAATATTTACATTGCCCACGACGACGATAATAGTAGGAAATAGTAGCAAGTCCTAGAGCTACTCCCCAAGGTATCCATGTCAGCATCGGTCCAATTGTCCCTCCTAGTTCACTTAACAGGATTCCTCCAGCTGGGACGAATTGTAACTTTAGCGCGAAAAAGCCCAAGGTAAAAATAAAACCAGCTGATGTCAAAGCGATCGCCATAATAGATGCCGGAATAACAGCCATTAGAACTGGTACACTCTTGCCCCCAATAAAAGGAATCCATCGTGGAAATACTTCTCCCCACTTTTGAATTAATCCTAATGTTAAAAGTCCTCCTCCAAAACATAACCCTGCAAAGACCCATTCTGTTAAAGTAGCCATCGGGTTCATTTTTACCATTTCTTCTAAGAATTGATCCCCCACACCAAGAGGAATTCCTAATGCCCAGGTAATTCTTGATACTGCATATGGCAATGGAGCAAGTGCAGCTATGATTGTGAGCCACTTTGCCCATCTGATTAAAACAAACGGCTGACTACTTTCTTTTCCTCCACAGTGCATGCATGCATTTCGTACCTTTCGTTGATAAGAAACAGCTGCAAAAATCCACAATAATGCACCAATTATGCAAATAATTTGATTCAATACCTCCCAGTTAAATGGAAACATAAATAAAAATGTATAAGCAATAGACGCAATCAATCTGAAATCAGGTATAAAAAGGAGCAAGAAAACTGCAAACGCCCAAGAAAAAATAATGATAAACCATTTTGGAATCATTTTTCCCCAAGGACGATTCATAGCTAAACTAACAATTAATCCGAGAAAACAAAGAACACAAAAAAACAAACTGCCTGCTTGAATTGGCAGATAAGTAAATAAGGCTGAAAAGACTCCAATTTCTGGCTCATGATGAAAGGGATAGCCTTCGCCTCCTTGTAACCAGTAAAAATGCATCATTCCATAAAGAACTGACCAAAAACACGCTGCATAACCTACCCAGGAATACCATTTTGTCATGAGTCTCCCGCGATTATTATCTACCTTTTGAGTACTAATCTCCATATGAACACAATCCTTTCTATTTGTTACTCATAAAAAGGATAAACTTTAAAGCTGTTCATTAAGGTGACTTCAAGTTTAAGAATTGTTTAAGTTTTCATACTCAAATAATGGCTGGTTCCCTCTGTAGAAGTGGAAGTCTCCCACTCTAGGTTCATTTCCTTAACCATGAGTGAAACAATCGATAATCCAATTCCAGCCCCTTTATCTTCAGATTCTTTATCTAGGCCTGCACCCTTGTCCTTTACAACAATAAAGGTTGCTCCATGCTGTTCCACTGTTTGCATTCCAATATAATGCCCTGATCGAGCATGTCGAATGACATTTTGTATTAAGTTATCCAAAATACTTTTAAACCAAATAGGGTCTACCTTCCATATCAGCGATTTTTCCGGTAAATCAATATCTATTTCAAAACTTAACTGTTCAAATATAGGATACCATTCCGCTATAACTTTCCTAACCTCATCCAATATATCCGTATCGCGCATATCGATGGGGTGTTTACCAGCTGAAAGCAGATTATAGGAAAGTAGATTATTGATCATTTTATCCATATCATCTAGTTTGTTTTCAACAATTTGAAGTGATTCTATTTCTGCAGATGATGCTCGATACTTCTTTACGGAATATACATGCTGTCTCATGACTGTTAAAGGTGTTCGTAGGTCATGAGATATATTGGCGATCAGCTGTTTTCTGAGATTTTCTTCCTCATTCTCCCTCTCTCGGCTACTCTTCAACTGGTTAATCATTTCGTTAAAAGAACCTTCCAGCCTTCCAATCTCGTCCACTTTTCTAATCACTACTTCATCAGGAATGCCTTCATTACCCGTTTCGGTCATCGCCATTTGAAGCTTAACAAGCCTTTTGCGTATATTAAAAAAGAAAAACCAAGAGATTAATAGAAATGCTCCACTAATGGAGATAAAAAATATCAAGAATGGAAAGTCTTCGTATAGAGAAATACTGCCTAGATTTGTATCAGTGATCGGAACTTGAAAAACCATAACCCCTTGCCTAGGATCATTTCCAATTAACGCCGTAATGGTATATATTTTTTGAGGGTCCTTGTTCTGTAAAAAAGTATCCACATGAAATTTACTTTCCTCCATAAATACAAGGGAATCGATAAATGTCCAATTTTCAGGAATTGCGGAAGACTGATTTCCGATAAATCTAGATTCGCCTCTTCCATTTATCCAGAAAACCTCGGCCTTTGGATATTTCTTTTTTATAGACTGAAGACGGTGATGAATGACCTCCTCTTCATGTCCATCTAATTCAGCTGCCTCTCGTTTCCATATCTCTTCAATTTCTTCTGGATTGTACAATTCTTTATTGAACAGGAGCGGAGAATAATAAATGGCTGGAATAAGTGGAATAAGAACTAAAGCAAATAAAATAAGAATCAAATACCTTGTCATTAAAGATTGAATGATATTCATGATCTCATCCTATAACCAATCCCCCGGATTGTTTCGATAATTTGCGGATTGCTTGCGTCCAACTCAATTTTTTCCCGCAAGTGGCGGATGTGGACCATTAATGTTTTATCCCCTTCAATATATGGATCACCCCAAACCGCTTCGTAGATTTGTTTTTTCGTCAATATATGATTCATGTGGTCTAGTAAATACATAAATATATGAAATTGTTTCCCCGTCAAAACGATGTCTGCATTCGTATTTGTATTCAAAATACGGTTTGCCTTCTGATCTATATGCAAGTGCATGACCTGAATAATTTCTGGGGAAACGACTCCTAATCGCCTTACTAAAACTTGAATGCGTGCCGCTAACTCATCAGGATGGTAGGGCTTTGTTATATAATCATCCGCGAAAGTGAGTCCATGTAACTTATCTTCCATTGAAGTTCTTGCCGATAACATCAAGACTGGCGTATTCGGGTACTTCTGCTTTAGACGCTGACCGATTGTATATCCATCTAAACCAGGAAGCATAATATCCAAAATAACGAGATCCACCCGCTCCATATGCTTCATTGCCTCATGACCAGATGTTATCCAAATAACTTCATATCCACATTCTGTTAAAAATTCACTTACCCATGATCCAATTTCTTGATCATCTTCTATATGCAAAACCGTTAACTTCATATACTAGGTCACTCCTCTCATTAGATAAAAAAAGGAAAATTCCACCTAATTTTACCATGCTATCCTAATAATTTATCAAACTATTTTAAATCAATCGACATTTAAAAACTAATTTTATCAGTGAAATCAAAAATGATAGACGATGCGAAAAGTGTTGTTAATAGAAAGACTATGCTTAAATAAAGGATAGCACCCCGTCTAAAAGTGGATTGTTGTACCCCAGAGGCTTGTGCATAATGAGCAGCAGTCAAGCCAGCCATTATACCTAAAAAGCAAAATATAGGTTCATAGACTAATAAGTCCCATAAAGCTAGGGAACGAACATCTACTTCAACAAATCCAGGGAAATCCATTGTAATGAAACCTGCCAGCAGAAGTACTTTTGTCATTATTCCACTTACTCCATGCGCAAGTAAAAAGGCTGTACCTAAAAGAGTGGGAGTCAATAAAATAAGCGGATGAATTTTTCTGCCTCCAATCAACGGTATCTTTATCGGAACAATCCTACTCCAAGGCTTTATAAGCGCAATCAAAGCAAATCCACAAAACATGATGGTAAGACCTGCCATATAACTTCCCTTGTAAAATAGTGCAGGATCTTTTATTTTCCCCGTCATACCAATCGTGCCGCCAGCAGCATGATAAAATCGGACGAAAACCGCATATATAAAAGCAATAAAACAGCCAATGTATGCTGGCCATACAGACGATTTTGTAAAGCGTTCAAAACGTTCAAAAATAGGTTTTTTACTGAAATTTACTTCTTGCATATCTGCTTATCCCACCATTTCCGTACTATTTTTGTTTGGTTTCACTTTTCTCTTTAAACCCAAATAACCTCACATTCATTTTAATGATCGAAAGTTAAATGAAAGTGAGGTCATCTTTAAGTTCTGTTTAAATTTTTTATATGTTTTTTTGAGTTTTCTTTTTACAATCAGCCATTAATATTATAAATATTTCAATCCTGTTATAAATATTAAAAAGAGCGCATAATGTTTCTTTTTCGTACGATTAACTTTATAATGCACACTAGATGATTTTTCTTAGGGGAAAATTATACTTCTAGCTTAAGGAAGGAGATCGACCATGAAAAAAATGATGATGTTTACACTAATAACCGCTCTAATGGCCGTTGTTTTAGTAGCATGCGGAGGAAATGAAGAAGCTAAAAATAATGATAAAGCAAAAACAACGGAAACCGATCAGCAGAAGGATCAGCAAAAGCAAATGGAAGAAATGCAAAAGAAATTAGAAGCACAGCAAATAGATGAAAAGAAAACTGTTGCTATAGTGAATGATAAAGAAATTCTAGGAAGCACCTATAATAGCACTTTACCAACTATACAAGTACAAATGCAGGAAATGGGACAAGACCCCACATCTAAAGAAGCTGCAAAGCAAATCAAAGACCAAACTATTGACAGCTTAGTCGTACAAACTCTTCTTCTTCAAGAGGCAGATAAAAAAAACTATAAAGCTTCAGAGGCAGATATTAAAAAGCAGCTGGACGAAATAAAAAAACAATTTAAAACAGAAAAAGAATTCGAATCAGCTCTTGAAAAATCCAATATGGATATGCAAATACTTGAAACTCAAATAGCTGACGATATTAAACTTAGACAGTACGTTGAGAAAGAAATGCCGGTTGGTGAAATAACCGATGAAGAAATTCAAAAAATGTATGATCAATATGCGGAACAGGGGAAGAGTACTGGACAAGAAATTCCCAAGCTTGAAGAAATAAAACCGCAAATCGAACAATCTCTTCAACAGGAAAAACAGCAGGAAAAACTCGCTCAGCAGGTTGAAGAGTTAAAGAAAAATGCGAAGATTGATATTAAGATTTAAGATGTTACACACAAAAATGAACAGCTCATGGGGTCGTTGCCAGATGTCCCTGACTAATAACAAAAGACCATCAAATTCAGATATAATTTGATGGTCTTTTTACATTACATTTTTTATGTTTGCGACAGGTATTGGAACTCGTTAACTGTCACCCTTCCTCTTTTTCTATATTTCTTTAATTTTTCTTCCCAGCATGATTTGGTTTTCCAGTTTCATCTGCATGGTCAGGTTTCCCTGTTTCTTTTGAATGATCTGGTGCTTTCCCTTGATTGTAGGAAAGTCCAAATCCAAACCAGTATTCATGTCCAGCTTTGTTTTTATATACATAGGATGGGTCTTCTTCATATCCAGGAATGTCACCATTTTCATTCGCCACTGCCTCTTCGTCAGCAGGAACTGTAAATGGAAGCTTTCCTGTTGGATTAAATTTACCACGAATCACATCTACTAAAGCTTCAGCCTTTACTCCAAATGTGCTAATAACAGCTGCTGCATTTGGCTCGATTTCATCAATTAACCATGGATTAGTCATGTGAATCGCTGTAATGGTAGGAACTGTTTTTTGAATGTCTACGATGCGATTCACATCTGCAATTCCTGTTTCAGGTCCTAATTTAATAGAAGGATTTGCAGTTGTATTGTTTGGATGTACCCAAACTAATGCATGTGTTGCATCTTCAAGATTATCTACAACCTGAATCGATTTATCATAGTTTGCAATCTTTTCTCTTAAAGCATCAGTACTGCCTGCAGCATTATTTCTTGTGAATACTTCAACATAAAGCTTAACCTTCTTGATTTGACCATTATTTATTGGAAGTAGTTTTTCGTCATTACGTAAAAGAACGACTGATTTACGATGTGCTTCATCTGCAATCTTTTGAGATTCAGGGTTAGACGCAACCTTAACTGCATTTTCAGGATCCACATAAGGGTCTTCAAATAAGCCTAATTGCATCATTTCTTTGACTAAAAATCTAACTGAATCATCCACAAATGTGATTAATTCTGAATCTGCATTGATTGCATCGATTAAGTAAGTTGGATCCGCTTCGCCAGAGAATATATTAACTCCTGCTTTTAATGCATACCCAAATCTTTCAGCACGTGTTAAGTCTTCAACACCCCAAGGCATTGCTGTTGTGATTCCAGTATCGGTGTTCACATAACCTTTGAATCCAAGCTGTTCACGTAATAGGTCGCCAATAATCGCTTTATTATAAGCAAAACCAACCTCTTCAAATGGTTCACCAGTGCCTAGTTGATCTGCTGCACTATTTGCATTGCTTGGGTAAGCATAATAAGGCATGATTGATGTAGTACCTGCTTCAATAGCAGCTTTGAACGGAGGGATATGGTACTTAAGTAAGCTACCCTCTGTTGGATATGGATTAAAGTTCCCATCTAAGTAGTGTGGGTCCTTACCGTCATCACGTGCTCCGCCACCTGGGAAATGCTTTGTTGTTAAAGATACACTAGTTGAGCTTAATTGATCTCCTTGATAGCCTTTCACAATCGCATAAATCATATCTGCCGCAAGCTCTGGGTGTTCACCAAATGTTCCATTTGTTCTTCCCCAGATTGGGTCTGTAATGATATCAGCCATGTACATGTAGCCCTTCTGGATTCCAGAAGCTCTCCATTCTTTAGCAGCAATTTGACCGAATTCCTTAACCAACTTAGCATCTCTTGTAGCTGCTAAACCAAGTTCACCCGGCCATACTGAAAATACTCCACTTGCTTCCGCAAACCCAAATGCCAAGTTATTGTTGATATGGTTTCGTGGATTAGACGTCATCACAACCGGAATTCCTAATCTTGAGCCTTCTGCTACTTCTTGGAGTTCATTGGTCCATTGTGCTAATACATCAGCCTTTGGATTATCGCGAATGATGAAATAGCGTAAATTTCGCTCAAGAATCCCTTTTGTCGCTGCAGATGCGTCTAATACAGGTGCATCAAATTCATAATTCGGGTCACCAGGTTGTGCCCACATATTTGTTTCACTCCATGTATCTGTTTCACAAAGTAATGTACCCTCTTCCGCAGGGCATCTACTTCCGCCAAAGCCACCACCTTGCATAAACTGGGAGGATATTAGCATTAAACCTGCTTTTTCTTCAACCGTCATTTGCTCTAGTAAATCTTCTACTCTATCTTCTACTGGTAGTCTCCAGTCTTCATATGTATCTAGTTGTCCATTCGAATTTAAATCTTTAAATTCTTTGCCATCTACCGTTAAAATTTCTTTTGCTTTTGTTTCTACTTCCTTAATGATTTCATTTTTCTTTCCTGCTTCATTCCCTTTTGCACTAACCTGAGGAATGACAAGAGGAACGAAAAATAGTACAGCTAGGAATACAATCATAATCTTTTTCCATTTGGACGATTTCGCCATCATACTCTCCCTTTCTTCTACAAAAAATGATCATTAATCTGTTTCGACATCTATCCCCCTTTTTCTATGATGTAACCCCTTTCAAATTAAAGTATTTACTATGTAGCTAGTGAAATATATTAGTATACTTTAATGATAATAGAATAGCACCGGGAAAAAATATAGTAAATCATACTTTCTGATTATTTTTACAATTCATACTTCTTGACCATTTCGACAAAATCCAAGTAAAACAACCCGTCCTTTAGCACTATATCTTTAGTCATGCTAGCTTAACAAAAAAATAGCCTGTCTCCCTTTTATCGTTGGGAAACAGGCCATAATTTTTAGATTGCCTTCACCATTCCACCGTCAACTAAGTAGGCTTGTCCGGTCATATAGGTGTTAGCATCAGATACTAAAAATGTAACGAAGTTTGCGAATTCTTCAGGTGTACCATAGCGTTTTAACGGGATTGTTTCTTTGAACATGTGTTCAACTTCTTCAATCGGCTTTCCAAGTTTTTCCGCATTCACTTGATCCAAATGAGCCACCCGGTCTGTTGCAATTCGTCCAGGTGCGACTGTATTAATTAGGATATTATGTTGTGCTAATTCATCAGCTAATGTTTTTGATAAACCTACAATTCCTAGGCGAAAAGTATTAGAAAGAATCAAACCAGGAAGTGGCATTTTGATAGAGGAAGATGCAATATTGATGATTTTTCCGCCATTTTTTTGCATATATGGTAGAGTTCCTCGAATCATTCGAATATAACTTAATAGATTTAATTCAAATGCACCCTGCCAAGCTTCATCATCTAACTGATCAAATGTTCCTGCTGGGGGCCCCCCTGCATTGTTGATAAGAATATCAATTGTTCCAAACGTATCTACTGTATTTTTTATTAAAGCTTCAATGTCTTCGTTTTTCGTGATATCTGTTTGAAGGTAAGAAACTTTGCCCTTGTTGATTGCCATAAGTTCTTCCTGGACAGCTATTAATTTGTCTTCACTACGACTTGCGAGCATGACATTTGCGCCTTCATTAACAAGCTGGGTCGCGATTGCTTTTCCGAGTCCTTGACTAGATGCCACTACAATGGCTGTTTTTCCATTTAAATTTAAATCCATAGGTATATCACTCCTTAGATTGAGACTATTCTTTAATATTAGCTCACTTTTATCGTTTTGTGTTAATCTTTGGATAATTGTTCCCTAACTCTGGAGATATGTGCCCTATCCTCCAATAATTGTTCCCTAACCTCGAATAATTGCGACCTAAGTACATGTAATTCTGCCCTAACTCAAAATAATTGTGCCCTACAGAAAAAAGGCCATCCCCAATAAAAAGAGCTGACCCTACTCATCTATTTCGACACGGAAACCCCGACTTGCTTATCAACCCGTGGTTTTCGTTCAAAAATTTGCGTTCCTAATAAAACACCAATGACAATTAAAATGAATCCAACTAACTGAATCAATTTGAAAGCTTCATTTAAAAATAACACAGATCCAATTAGTGAAAAGAATGGTGAGAGGTTTAAGAAAATAGCAGTCTCACCTGCTCCAAGCTGCGAAATGGCAAAGTTATAGCACAGATTTCCGATTCCAGTCGAGATAATGGCCGATGCAATGAAAACCACCCACACATAAGAAGGAGCAGCTCCAATTTTATGGATTGATTGACTCTCTATGGCAAAGCTTAACATGACCAAAAAGCCAGCACCCATTAATAACGCATAACAGGTAATCGTCTTAGGGCTCAATGTATAGGATGCTTTTCGGATAAAAATGAAGCTTAGTGCTTGCGCAATGACCGATAAAAATATGTAAAAATCACCACTTGATAGCTTCGTAAAAGATCCTCCACCAAGAACCAAAATAAAGTAAATGCCAGTTATTCCAAAGAACACTCCACACATTTTTAAAAGAGTCATTTTAGCTTTTAAGAATAGTACCGCTAAAACATTGGTAACAAGCGGTATTAAGGCTAGAATGGATGCGCCGTTTGTGGCACTTGTGTTGACCAAGCCGATGGATAGTAGAGCTTGGTGGCCAAATATTCCCGTTAAGGCACTCAGTGCGACATACCCGAATTCATGTAGGCTCATTTTTTGCAGGTCCTTTTTTACATACAAAAAGACAAATATCACGAGGCCAGCTGCAAGAATTCGTAGACCGGTAATGGTAAACGGAGGAAAGTTTTCAACCAATATTTTGATTGCGACAATATTGAGCCCCCATGCCATCATCACAAATAACAAAATGCCGTATAAAAAATGTTTCTGCACACACATCCATCCAATCTGATGTCGATACTTTAATGCATTCTATTATACTTCATTTCTATTGAAAAAAGGCTCAAAAAAAGAAAAAGGCCGGAGGAGCACAACGCGTGTCTCCTACCGGACAAATCCTTTTTTCAATAAATTCATTTCCGTCATAAAGTTTTTCAATGCAATATCACGAGGCAAATCATGAGCAAATGTATGGATTAAATTGCGTAGCATGACCGATGTAATGATTTGCAAAGCATGAAATAACTCCAATTCGTCTGAGACATTCAGTTTGCTCATGTTAATCCGAGAGCAGAGCACTTTAAAATTTTCATTGATTTCATGTTCACTCGTCATTTTGTCAAATGTTTGCTCAATTTTATGGGTCATGTTAAGCAATGCATTTTTTAAGAATGTCAGGTTTTCATCTTCCTCTAAGAACAGTTCGAAAAAGTCGATAAATGTTTGAAACATATCACCTTCATCCTTTTCGAGCATGTAAAGAAACGCTTCCTTCTTTTCTTTGGCAAACTCACCTAATAAAAAGAAAAAGGCATCCTCCTTGTCCTCAAAATATTGATAAAAGCTGCCGCGGGAGATTCCGGCAGTTTTGATGATGTTCGAAATCGAAGCGTCAAACAAAGGGACACTTGAAAATTCCTTTTTAGCCGCATCAATTAAAGTTTGTTTTTTATCCTCAGGTAAATTAAAAAATGTAAGTTTAGGCATTTCCACCCTTCCCTTTTCGTTGCTATTTGACTAATGATAGAAAATCGTATGGAAGAAGGATTTTATCATCATTTTGATAGTGGTCGTCTGCTTTCGCTGATTCTTTTAGTTTGTTCATTTCTTGCTGAAGCTTTTCCATTTTTTTATCTAATTGAGATGCTGTTATGGCTGCTTCTTTTAATTCATCCTTCATATGCTGAGGGATTTCTTTATTGTATTTGTAGTAAATTTTGTGTTCCAAGCTAGCCCAGAAATCCATTGCGATGGTTCGGATTTGAATTTCAACGCAGACATGGTCCTCACGGTCGGACATGAAGATTGGGATTTGCACTATTAGATGCAAGCTTTTATACCCGTTTGGCTTTGGGTTTTTAATATAATCCCTGCACTCAATTACGGTAATATCCTTTTGTTGTTGCAGCATTTCACTGATTTTATAAATATCCGAGATGTATGAGCAAGTGATGCGAATTCCCGCAATATCACGAATGTTTTCTTTAATTGACTCAATCGAATAGTCATATCCTTTGCGGTTGACTTTATTTAAAATACTTTCAGGCGATTTTAATCGAGATGAAACGTGTTCGATTGGGTTGTAATCATGCATATACTTAAATTCCTGCTTCAAAATATTGATTTTCGTCATCATTTCTTCAAGTGCAAACTTATACGACATCATAAATCGTAGTAGCTCCACCTTCATATCTTTTAGCTGATCAATTCTTATACCTACAGACATCATTCGTCTCCTTTTTACTGTGAAGTTATCGGTTTCTTGATGATTGAAGCCTTGACACCTAGTTCTTGCAGTTTTTTTGCAAGCTTGCGTAGTTTCAGTTTGTTTTGTTCACTTTTAGATTCAACTTTTAACATGACCTCGTGTCACCTCACTATTTAAATTCTAAATGACACGGTGTCACAAGTCAATTATCTATGACACATTGTCACATTATGTTCACACAAAAGCCTTCCCCATTTTTTTGAGAAAGGCCCAATGATTTTATATAGCAGTGCTTGTTTTCTCTACAACAGATTTCTTTTCATTTAATTCTGGGTGTGCTTTTCTCATGACACTCGGTCTTGCTAAAACGAGAGTTACTGCAATTAAAGCGATAGCTGATACTATTAGAATGTATTGACCTGGAAGAATATCATACAACAATCCGAAAATAATCATCCCAAGTGGCATTAAAGCAACCGCCATAGATTCCAAAATAGAGAATACTCGACCTTTAAAGTCATCATCAATCATTTTTTGCATCATAACTTGAATTGGTGTATTGACAACGATAATCATCGAACCGAACGTAAACATCGCTACAAAATAGTATGCAAACACCGACCAATAGGATAATGAGATCATTAATGGTACAGACATCGCTCCCATGATTACACCTAAACCAATGATTCCACGTTTTGAAACAAGGAATGGAAACTTCACTTCTTTTCGAATCGAGAAATAAATCGAGAATAATAGCATTCCAACCGCAAATGCCCCTTGTGTGAATCCGAAATGTTGTGAAGCTAGTTTTAATTTTTCAATTAAGATGAAGGAGTAACCAACCTCAAATGCGCCAAATAAGAAGTTAATGATTAATGAAATCCAGATCATCGTCATTAAAATCTGTTTTGTTTTTAGATAACCAATTCCCGCTTTTATGCTTTGCCACATTGTTTCTTTCTGCTCTTGTTCGTCTTTGGCCTTGCGTTTTGAGAACAGATTGAAGTTCATTGTTGATTCCAAGATAACTGCAATCACAGAAGCTACGATATACATTCCTAAAAATAATTCCATTGAAACAGTCCCATATAATAGTCCTCCAACTGCTGGGCTACCGATTGCTGCAAACGACATTGAAATCTGATTGAGTGACATCGCTCTTTGGATTCGATCTTCATCAACCAAGCCAGTAACTGATGACGTAAAGGTTACACCTGTAAATGAAGATGCAATGGATAATACAACCGTTGTCGTGTAAATCGCAATCAGTGATAGACCGTACGTCATGCTCACTACAAGAAGCCCAACGATTGCTAGCGTTGTCACAAGCTGTGAGATAATGACGATCTTTTTCCGAGAATATTTGTCTGCTGCATAACCAGCCAGCGGTGTGACAAGTGCCCTCGGCAATAAATTACAAATCAGATTTGTTGCGAAACTCGTTGCAGAGCCTGTTAGTTGAAGAATATAAAAGCTAATTGCAAATGCGTATACTTGTGCGCCAAATGAGGAAATGATTTTACTGATTGTGAATGTAAATAAATGATACGTCGCTCTTTTAAGCTTTTGTTGTTCATTCATGATAATTCCTCCAATATCGGGAAAGTTTAATTTAATTAAACAAATCATATCATCATTATACTTCCTTTTCAACAAAAAGTTTAATATAATTAAACAAAATACTAAAAATAGGGAGAGTGCCTATTTCACATGCTTGGTGAACGCATCCGTAAATTACGCAAACAAAAGAAATTAACACTAGAAGAGCTTGCAGGAACAAAGCTAACAAAGGGCATGCTGAGCCTAATTGAAAATAACAAAGCAAATCCATCAATGGAGAGTTTAACTTATATTGCAGAAAGACTAGAGATTGAGTTGTCGCAGCTTTTGAATGAAGTGAATTATGATGAATTAAGGAAAGTATTGGATGAGGCAGAAAGGTTATTTTCACTTGATTATGAAGAACACCCTGAAAAATTTCATAAGCTGTTTACTCTCATCGAGCCAGTGGTTCCCCAATTAAACCAGGGGTATGAAACTGCAAGATTCCTGGAGCTATACGGGTACAGTCTTTATTTCGAAAAAAAAGGTGACTGGAAACAACCATTAAAGCAAGCAGCGAACCTGTACGATCAAATGAATGTCACAACAAAAAGAGTTAGCATCGCCTCGTTTCGCTGCCTGGCCTATTTTATTGACCATGACTATGAAAAATCATTGGAAACCATTTTGCAGGAACGAGAAGAAATTGAAAAAAATCATGTATATATTGATCCACTTTCAAGATTAGACCTTGATTATAATGAGGCCATTATATATTTTGCTGTAGGTGATACCGAAGCAGCTAAGAAAGTCATGGAAGATGCCATTTCCTTCTCGCAAAAAAATAAAACATTTTATCGAATTGATGATTTGTATCGGCTTGCTGCTGCATATTCGATGATGGCAGAGGAATGGGAACAATATGATTATTACCTCAACAAATTAGAGCAGTATGCGGAGTTTTCAGATGATAAATTATCAAAAATCACAGCAAAACTCTTTTACATTGAATCTCTAAATGTTATAAAGCACGATTATCACGCAGCCCTTACGATCATTGATCAGTTTTTAAATGAGTCAGAGTTTACTCAACATCAATTAATTGAATGGTTTTCTCTTGAAAAAGGAAAGGCATTAAAAGGACTAAAGCGTTATGAGGAAGCAATTCGCTATTTTAAAAAAGTGGTAATTCCTTCCTACCATCACCATCCCTTTGACTTGTCACAATTTTATTTAAAGGAAACGTATATGGCTCAATGTTTAGTTGAACTCGGAAAAATAGACGAAGCTCTTTCGTCAGCAAAAAAAGCGGTAGATTTATTTGATCATCTCCCTGACTCTCCTTTTAAAGAATTGAGTAAGGAAACCTATCATGCAATCCAGGCTTTGAACGTTGAAAATCATGATTGATACACTGATTCATCTCAGGAAATAAAAAGCACTTTAACATTAACCATAATTTTTGTTATCATACTTAATGAAAAAGCATTAATGAAACAGGTGAAAAAATTGGATTATCAAGTTTTACTTTATTACAAATACATCGAAATCAATGACCCGCTTTCCTTTAGAGATGCCCATTTTGAATTATGTTCTGGGCTTGGATTAAACGGTAGAATCCTTGTTGCAACTGAAGGAATTAATGGTACGGTTTCAGGTACTGTGGAGCAGACAGAAAAATACATCGAGTATATGCGAAGCGACACTCGTTTTTCGGATATGGTATTTAAGATTGAAAAAAGTGAAGGACATGCTTTTAAAAAGTTAAAAATTAAGGTAAAACCAGAGATTGTTAATTTAAGTCTTGAAAAGGATTTAAACCCAAATGAAATCACTGGTAAACATCTCTCTCCAAAGGAATTCCTAGAAACGATGCAACAAGAGGATGTCATCATCCTCGATGCGCGTAATACGTATGAATACGATCTTGGCCATTTTAAAGGGGCGATTCGACCAGACATCGAGACCTTTCGTGAGCTGCCAAAATGGGTGGAGGAAAACTTAAGTCAGCACAAGGATAAGAAAATATTAACCTATTGTACAGGCGGCATTCGTTGTGAAAAATTCTCAGGATTCCTTGTGAATGAAGGATTTAAAGATGTTTCGCAGCTTGAAGGTGGGATTATCACATACGGATATGACCCAGAGGCGAAAGGTGCTCTATGGGATGGAAAATGCTATGTATTTGATGAACGAATTTCGGTACCGGTCAATCGAACTGGTGAAGAAACGGTGGTTGGAAAATGTTATCACTGTGGAAAACCAGAAGAACGTTATGTGAAATGTGGAAACCCTGAGTGCAACAAGCATCTTCTACTTTGCGAGGACTGTGAACACGAACATTACAGATCCTGCAGCCAAGAATGCAAAGATCACCCTCACAACCGTTATGTAAAAGAACTTCAGTTAGTGTAAATGGCAAACTGCTCAGCGAAACCTGAGCAGTTTTTTATCATTATCTTGCAATTTCTTCTATTTCCTCAGAGACATAAACTACTTTCCCCTGTACTTTTTCCTGAGCCACTTTGTACATTGCTTTTGCAACTATTTTTCCTTCATTTGCTCTATATTTTCGAAAAGGCCCCACGAATATATATTTTAAGACTTTAAATAATATAGCAGCCATTTCTTCCCCTAGGCGAAATTCATTTCTGTCCCCAAGAAGGAGGGATGGCCGGAAGATGGAAAGTTTTTCGAAGCCGAGTTTCTGAACTTTTTCCTCGAGTTCCCCTTTCATCCTTGAGTAAAAGATTTTAGAATTTATATCCGCGTTCATGGAACTAACCACTAAATAATGCTTCGCACCACTTTCCCTCGCAATTCGACCTATCTCAACTGGATAATCCACATCTATTTTATACATCACTTCCTGTGTCTTCGCCTTTTTGATGGTAGTACCTAGACATACGAACACATCATCAACAACAAAATAATGTTCATATTTATCAAGACCATCAAAATCGACGACTACCTCTGTTAACTTCGAATGATTCAACCCAAGTGGTCTTCGAACTAAGGCGTACACCTTTTTATATTCAGGTGCCTCTAACATTAAATGAAGCAGTTCATTCCCAATTAACCCAGTCGCCCCTGCTATTAAGGCTGATTTCCCTTCCACTTTACCTACTTCCTTTCACGTACAAAAACTAATCTATTTCCCTCAATTATATCTTCTATTTTAAAAATTGGCATTCCCTTGCTCTAAATGTACTTTATCTTTTAAAATGCGTTTTTATCTTTTATAGTACATTTGGTGGTAAAAGCTCGAAATCAAAAAATAGGAAATAAGAATCACTTTAGTTTTTTAATTTTTCAGTTTCTTACCAAAATTTTCACTTATTATAAGCAAAGTTGTCGAATTTATATTATAATAGAAACATATATTGTCGAACTATTTGATAAATTATAAAACTTACTACTACATTGTCGAAGGTGAATTATGGAAATTACAAAGCACATTTTGTTTAACCTTTCGTTATTAATCATTCTTTTATTTATCGGTTTAATATGGTTTGAACGAAAAAGAAACCTTACCCTTTCAAAAGGTGAAGCGTACATAGGATTAGTTATGCTTATTTTGGTTTGCTTTATATTTTCCTATCAACCAACCCCAACCTACTACTTTGACCTTCGTCTTATTCCAGTTTTAATTGGAGGTCTTTATCTAGGACTTGGTCCCATTTTATGTTTGACCGTAATTGTTATAAGAGGATTTTATGGGATAAACCTGGGATTTTTTGCAACAATCTTATTATACCTTCCTCTTTCCGTTATTTTATGGAAAGTTTATCCGTGTTTTTGGAAGTTAAGTTCTAATAAACGGATATGTGTATCGGTACTTTTCACATTTATTTTATCCGTTCTTACAGCTGCTGCACTACAAATTTCAAACCCACCGGACAATCCTTTTGATGCTTGGTTTGCTTACCTAACTATTCCACCGATTGGCTTAGGTATATTAGCTTACTTAACCGAATTTGTCCGCAATAATATCCAAATGCGACAAACAATTGTAAAATCAGAAAAACTTCATGCGGTCGAACAGTTGGGAGCAGCGATTTCTCATGAAATTAGAAATCCTTTAACAGCAGCAATGGGATTTGTACAGTTGTTAATGTCAAATACCCTCCCGCGCCATAAACAAAAGGAGTACCTATTAATTATTAAAGAAGAATTAGGTTCTGCTGAAAGGGTTATTAAAGATTATTTGACGTTTTCAAAACCGTCATTAGAATCGGTTGAAACGCTTCAGATCAAGCGAGAATTGCAGCAGGTCATTTCCATTTTAAGGCCAACTGCGAATCAGCACTCCGTGGAAGTGATTACGAATTTTGCGTTAATTGGCTCGATGGAAGGAGACCGACAGAAGTTTCACCAATGCTTTATTAATGTCATAAAAAATGCAATTGAGGCCATGCCGGGTGGGGGTCAATTATTTGTCGAAACCAGATATGACCGTTCCGATGTATCAATTGTTATTAGAGACACAGGTGTGGGGATGACGATGGAACAGATTGACCGGCTTGGTGAGCCCTATTACTCCACAAAAGGAGCAAAAGGAACCGGTCTCGGCATGATGGTCGTCTACAGTATTGTAAAAGCAATGAATGGCACAATTCGTGTAACAAGTACAATTGGAGAAGGAACCGAATTCACCTTTCAATTTCCTTCCGTCCTTTCCATAAATGAGCCCCACGCGTAAACGTGGGGTTATTTTATGTAAAATCTAAAAATGCCTTTCCTCGCTTTTTAGCACGAATATCCCGCTTAATGGCTTCGTAAACTTCATCTTTTGTTCCTTTTAATTCAAGTTTATCTTCGGTAAGTAGGCAATACAGGAGCTTTAAATCTATTGCGGAAGCATCCTTCATAACTTTTGTTTTAGAGGTATCATCAATATAAGCGATGATCATCTCTCCAGATCTAAACTCAGCAAAATTTAATTTCGTTCCGACCAAACCGCTGTAATTTTCTTGAAATAAAGAATCAACAATATCGGAAAACTTTGGTTTTGATTTATTATTGGAGGGTTTTTCTGACATAGTTTTTATCCCTATTTCCTCAATTGAGACATCACCGTGAAGATGAAAAATATCAATTGCTTTATCAATTTCTATTAAATCCTTTCTCGGTAGTTGAAGGGTTTCATAGATTGTTTTCAATTTTTCTAAATGAACTGCGACCTTTTTATAGGTTAATGTACTCATCTATTTCATCCTCCACTTATAAGAGACTATTAAAAATATTTGGTTCTACACAAAATAAAATTTCATCCGTTAATTCTGCGTATTCCGAACGTTTTTTACCATCTGCTGTATCGCGTGCAATCCCCTCAATGTGTTTGATCACCGTTTTGAAAAAGTAATTCCCTTCTTCCAAATCTGAGAGTACCGAATCAATATCAGCTTCTTTTAATTCCACTTTTAAATCCATTATCGCTCGAACATTGTTGACATTGGCTTTTTTCAGCGTCTCAAATATCCCGATTAATTTTGGTTTTGGTCCAAATAAAAATTTAGCAAGCTGTGCTTTTTTATGTTCAATACAATAAGTGTTATAAATCTGTTCAACCGATTTAGTGTAATGGACTACCCCGCGAGTACTCATTGTTTGAATAATCGACGGGATCAAATAGTAATCCGAGAGAAGGAATGCCCCTTGGGTTATCACATTATTACTTGGTGGACAATCAAATAATATATAGTCATATTTACATTCAAGCCCCGTACTCTGGAAAAATTGCTGGAGCACAATAAGGTCTTCAAAATCATCTCTTAATCTTGAAGCGATATGATCAAGGCCACCATTTGTATAAAAAAGATTAGATGGAATGAAGTGGATTTGTTCTGGAGTTTGTTTGATCAAACTTGTCGTATCAATCGAATATTTTAAATATGGGTATTCTTTACATTGCTCCCACAAATCATAGACAAAATTTAGACTTTCATTGAATTCAAGCTGTTCAAGGTTTCTATCAATTCTTGTCAGACAAATTTCACTCAGCGAACATTGTGGATCTAAATCAATTAAGAGCACCCTCTTTTTTGCCTCTGCTAGATGAAGAGCAATCTGATAAATACTCGTAGTCTTGCCCACTCCTCCTTTGTAATTCCCAACAAAAATCTTTTTTCCTTCAGCCACATGCTGACCCCCTCAGAAGTATTCAATCAAATGCGCCTTGGCGTACTTGCGCCCAAATTTTTTCGGGCTTGCTCGAAAAATTTCAGTTAAAAATCGCATGTCTCCGCCGGTGGCTTTAACTATATTCAGTCAAGGCTTTAATCCACCACTCAATGTATACTCTTTTTACATTCATTAACACTTATAAAAGTAAGGGACTTCTGCTGAATATAGTTAAATTTATTAGAGAAATCGGAAAATATTCTTATTTCAGGAGTCATAACTTTTGCTTATGTAAATTTATAAAATTTTTATAATTTTCTAATATCAAATATTACTATATGATAAAAGTAATCAATCATAATGGGGGTTAAAGGATGGACATTAAAAATGATGTTAAAAAGCAATTTGGTCGTAGTGCTCACAACTACGTAACTAGCGAAGGTCATCGGAAAGGTGGAGATTTACAAACATTAGTTGCATTGGCTGACGCTAAAGGAACGGAACTGGCACTTGACATTGCTACTGGTGGTGGTCATACTGCGAATGCCCTCGCTCCCCTTGTAAAAAAGGTTACAGCTTTCGATTTAACACCGGAAATGTTAGCTGCTGCGGAAAAGTTTATTAAAGGTAATGGTCATTCCAACGTTGAATTTGTTGAAGGGGATGCTGAAAAACTACCATTCTCAGATAAAGCATTCGATATCGTGTCTTGCCGGATTGCACCTCACCATTTTCCTAATATTAACAGATTTGTAAGTGAAGTATCACGTGTTTTAAAAACAGGCGGACAGTTCTTGTTAGATGATAATGTGGTTCCTGAGAACGATGAATTTGATGAGTTTTATAATACAGTTGAAAAAAAGAGAGACTATAGTCATTTTCGTGCTTGGAAAAAGTCCGAGTGGTTTCAAATGTTAGAAAATGAGGACTTTGAAATCCAAGAACTCTATCGATTTGATAAAACATTTGAATTTGAGAGTTGGTGTGACCGCATGCATTTGACAGATCACGAGAAGGACGAACTAACCGAATACATGCTAAACGCTTCCGAAAAAATCAAACAAAAGTTTCGAATTCAAATCGAGAATAATAAACTTAAATCCTTCCAAGGGGAAGCGGTTGTGCTAAAGGCAACAAAACTTTAGGATTAAAGTGAAGGGATTCCTCCACTTTTTTCATATCAATTAGGAGGTGATAGTTTTGTTTAAGGATGAAGTAACAAAGTTGATAAAAATCGAATATCCAATAATCCAAGCCCCAATGGCAGGTGGTGTTACAACTTCAGAATTGGTGGCTGCTGTTTCAAATTCCGGTGGTTTAGGAATGATTGGTGCAGGCTATATGACTTCTACCCAATTACGAGAACAAATTAGGGAAATCAAGCAATTAACAACCAAACCTTTCGGGGTCAATCTATTTGTTCCAGTTGAATTTGAGGCAAAAGAAGATGAAGTTAAATCAGCTAATCAATTACTTAACCCGATTCGAGAAAAATTGAATTTATCTCCAAAAGATTATGATGAAATCCCCTCATTTCATCATGCTCTTGAAAAATATGTTGAGCAAATCAAAGTTGTCGTTGAAGAAAAGGTCCCTATTTGTTCCTTTACATTTGGACTTCCTTCCAAAAACGTAATCGCGGAATTAAAACAACATAATATCGTTTTAATGGGAACAGCAACAACCGTTAAAGAAGCAAGCGAAGTTGAAAAAGCAGGCCTGGATATGGTAGTCGTTCAAGGCAGTGAAGCTGGTGGTCATCGCGGAAGCTTTATCAAAGGAGAACAGGAAAACTTAGTCGGGTTAATGTCACTTATCCCACAAGTTGCTGACAATGTAAGTATTCCAGTTATTGCTGCTGGTGGAATTATGGATGCTAGAGGATTAATGGCTTCCATTTGCTTAGGAGCACAGGCTGTTCAAATGGGAACAGCTTTCTTAGCTTGTATTGAAAGTGGAGCACATCAAGTACATAAACTTGCGATCCTTAATGCTTCAGAAGACGAAACGGTTATAACCCGTTCATTCTCTGGTAAGTGGGCACGCGGACTCGCCAACCCCTTTATTTTTAACATGCAGCAATATGAAAAAGATTTGCCGGATTTTCCGATTCAAAACTCTCTTACTCAGGATATCCGAATAGCTTCAGGTTCACAAAATAACAAGGATTTCATGTCCCTTTGGTCTGGACAAAGTCCGAGGTTATCGAAAAATCAAAGTGCAAAAACATTGATAGAATCGATCATTTTAGAAGCGAAAAATTTAAAGCAGTGAATTTCTGTTGAAATCCACTGCTTCGTTTTTTTTCAGTTCTTTAAAGCATGGCAATGGTTCAGCGGTCCACTTCCCTTTCCAAGGTCAAGTCCCGCTTCTAATGCTCCTGTAATATATCGTTTTGCTTCTTGAATACTTGTTTTTATATCCAAGCCTGCTGCTAAATTACAAGCAATCGCTGACGATAGCGTACAACCTGTGCCATGAGAATTCGGGTTATCAATACGTGATCCTGGGAACCATGTGAATTCCCCATTGCTATATAAGAGATCATCCGCGGTATCCTCAAGATGACCTCCTTTGATTAAAATGCCCCCCTTATACATTTCGGACAATTTTTGGGCGGCCACTTGCATGTCTTCCTTCGTGTGAATCTCCATTCCACAAAGCGCCTCGGCCTCGTGAAGATTTGGTGTAATAATAGTAGCAAGCGGAAATAATCTAGTAATAAGAGCATCCATCGCCGATTCAGTCAATAGTCTACTTCCACTTGTAGAAATCATAACTGGGTCCAAGACAATATTTTGAGGTTGAAATTCTTCTAGCTTCTCAACGATTTTATGAATAATTTCTGGTGAGGACACCATCCCTATTTTTACACTGTCAGGAAAAATATCAGTCATAATGCAATCAAGCTGTTGGCCAACAAATTCCGGCGAAGAATCAAGCACCCCGTAAACACCTGTTGTGTTTTGTGCAGTGAGAGCCGTGATAGCACTCATTGCATACATTTTATGGGCAGTGATTGTTTTAATATCCGCTTGAATCCCCGCTCCCCCACTACAGTCAGAGCCAGCAATCGTCAGTACCTTTTTCATTATCCTTCACTCCTATTGTTAACCATTTCAGTTGAAAGTTCTTTTAATTTTGTTGTTGCAGCGGTGATGTCTGACTGTGCAAAGATCGCCGATACAACAGCTACTCCGTCTACGCCACTTCCGGCTAACTCTAAAATATTCCCTTTATTAATTCCACCGATTGCAACAATTGGAATCGATACGCTTCTGCAAATTTCTTGGACTGTTTCAAATGTCATCGGCTCTGCATCGGACTTGGTGCTCGTTGGAAATACAGAACCAATCCCGAGATAATCAGCTCCCGCTTTTTCAGCAGCAATAGCTTGCTCCACATTTTGAGCAGACACACCGAGAATTTTATCTGGTCCAATCAACTCTCGGACTTTTTCAACCGGCATGTCCTCTTGACCAACATGCACGCCATCTGCATCACAAGCCCGCGCAATCTCGACATTGTCATTAATAACAAATGGAACATGATAGAAATCAGTTAGCCTTTTTAATTCAATTGCTTCCTGTAAAAATTCATCATATCCGAGACTTTTTTCTCTGAGCTGTAAAAAAGTAATTCCACCCTTTAGTGCAGCTTCTACTTGCTCAACTAAAGATTGATTGCCTGTCCAGGCACGATCGGTTACTGCGTATAATAGCATTGCATTTTTATCGATTTTCAATGTTCATCCCACCCTGAAGTAATGTAAAGTCTAGTTTGCTCATGGAATCAATCAAATACGTTCGAAATGATGAAGTTCCACCATTTAATTCTTCTACTTTTTGATGAGCTAATTCACCGCAATATCCCATCGCGCTCACTGCAGCGGCCGTACTTTTTAAAATTTCCTGAGGATTTGCCCCACAAAAAGCAGCAACAACGGATGAAAGCATGCAGCCTGTCCCCGTTATTTTGGACATCATTTGATGACCATTTCTGATTGCATAAGCTTCTTCCGTATCTGCAACGATATCAATGGCACCCGTGATCGCAATAACAGCTCCTGTTTGCTTACTTACCACTTTCGCAAATTGAACCATTTCATCGAGATTTCCTTCATTGATGACATCTTCAGCTGCTGCATCAACACCTTTTGTATTTCCACTACCGGCATGTACGGTTTTTATTTCTGATAAATTACCTCTAATAACTGCAAACTGAACCTCTTTTAAAAGGCGATAAACCGTATCAGTTCTTAATCTAGATGCACCAGCTCCAACTGGATCTAAAACAACAGGATGCCCCAATCTATTTGCAGCTTTTCCTGCTAAAATCATGGATTCGATCGTTCTTTCATTTAATGTCCCGATGTTAATCACAAGCGCGCTACAAATGCTTGTAATATCCTCCACTTCCTTTGGATCATCCGCCATAATCGGGGATCCCCCACAAGCAAGAACAATATTTGCAACGTCATTCACCGTCACATAATTTGTAATATTATGTACAAGCGGTGTGTTATTTCTTACATTTGATATGATTTGCTCAAACATCTATTAGCCTCCTAAATAATCAAATGCGCCTTGGCGGATTTGCGCCCAGATTTTTTCGAGCCTGCCTCGAAAACTTTCCTTTAAAAATCTGTGGCATCCGCCGGAGGCATTTTTTTATTCAACAGGGTTTAAGCCCTGTTGAATAAAAAATGCGGTATACCTGATTAAGATATACCGCATGAATACTCATACTTACGCACATTCCCTACGTTGGCATTATCCAAATCAGGTTAAGGGTCAAAGCTACATTTCGCCTACTCTCAGCCCACATTGTGTGAGCCCCCCTGTTACTATTCAATTCACTTTATTATAGCACATCAAATTTATCTGTCATTCTTTTTGAAAAGTTTAGTGGGACCAAGGGGACGGTTCTGGTGGTCCCACATTTTTAGGTACCGCGGGAACCGTCCCCCTCGGTTCAAAAAAGTTTTATTGCTTTCGTCACAACAATAGTGTACGATACATAGTATAAATCAAATACTGTATGACATATAGTAATAAAAAATGAGGTGGGTGAATGAGTAACTTATTAAACTCATTAATGACAGAGCTTAGAAGAGGAACGTTAACACTAGCGGTATTAAGTCAATTACGAACCCCTCAATATGGATATTCACTTGTTCAATTATTAGAGGGTTCAGGAATTGCGATTGACCAAAGTACCTTATACCCCTTGCTTCGCCGCCTGGAAAAGCAGGAATTGGTGACGAGCAGCTGGGACACATCTGAAAGCAGACCCCGTAAGTACTATGTGTTAAGTGAATACGGGCTCGAAATCTTTTTACAGCTAAAAAAGGAATGGATTCAAAATTCAAAAGAGCTTTACAGACTATTAGAGGGAGAGGAAGATTATGAATCTGATTGATATCTACATTCAGGAGGTTACAAGAAGACTACCTGAAAAAATGCGTGACGATATCGCACTTGAATTACGTTCAACCATCGAGGATATGTTGCCAGATGACTATAATGAAGCAGATGTAAAAACTGCACTAGAGAAATTAGGGAGCCCAGTAAAATTGGCTAATAATTATCGAGACCGGCCAATGTATCTAATTGGTCCACGTTATTTCGACGTGTATGTAAGCTTATTAAAAATGATTTTACCGATTGCCGCAGTAGTTGCACTCATCTCGACGTTTGCTGAATATTTTATCGGGTATCAAGGTGAGGAAGCCATCATTAATGTAGTTTTGGACTTGATAGGCTTCGGTATTTGGAAAATAATTGAGGTTTCGATTCAAACTTTCTTTTGGTTCACGCTTGTGTTTGCCATGATAGAAAGAATCGATAAAGGAAAAGATAACCAGCCACTAACAACCAGCCTACAAAAATGGACTCCTGATGATTTGAAATATATCGCCTATATCCCTAAGAAAAAGAAGATCTCAAAATGTGAAGTATTTGGTGCTTTATTGTGGACAGCAATTTGGGCAACCCTTTATTTTTATGCCAACCAACTTCTAGGTATCTATGAAGGGGGAAATGATGGTCTCGAATTTGTAACACCCGCTTTAAATCAAGAGGTTTTACTTTCATTTTGGCCCATCGTTCTAGTTGTAATCGGTTTGGAAGTAGCATTAGCCCTATATAAACTAATCATAGGACAATGGACGAAAAGAATGGTGATCTACAATACTACCATTCAGGTGTTTTCAACCATTTTATTCATCGTAATCTTCATAAATCCTAACATCTTAAACCAAGATTTCACCTCGTATATGACAGATTTATTTGGCATCACTGATAATCAATTTACAATATGGCTCATTGCTACAGTACTCATTTCAATAATTGTTTCAGCAGCCATCACGATATTTGATGGGATTCGCAAAGCCAACATTCGATAGGAACCAAGGGACCAAGGGGACGGTTCCCTTGGTTCTTCATTTTTACCACAACCTTCTTAATGATTAGTTGTCCTAATCTTTTTTCAGGGTGCATATAGATGAGTAGTAGATATGGGACAAAGGAGTTTGGTAACTTTGAATAAATTTTTGGCTGCGATTGGTATTGCTTTTATCATATTCGTTACCGGTGTTATTGAAGCGGATGATGTCTTCGAATACAAAAATGCCATTTCTGTTTCTGGTCTTTCTTCTGATGAAGAAGTAACTATAAATGCAGAAGAGAAAAACGTGATCGAGGGACTAATTCCAGAATTGGAAATGCAGTTCGTTGACACAGAGGTTGTCAACGGAAATAAAGTCGAAATCTACCGTGAGTATGAGGTTTATCGTAATGAAGCGAACAAAGTAATTAAAAAAGTTCCTACCGACAACTTTGAGTATTTGGAGTACTGGAAATAGGAGTTTAGCCAGGCTAAACTCCTTTTTTAACAACTCTCTACAAATCTAGTAAAAATACGCTTCGCAATCTCATCGCCATTAACCGCCAAGCCTTCCGGATGCCATTGAACCCCTAACACAAAAGAATGCCCAGTACTTTCAATTGCCTCGATTATTCCATCTGAAGCTACTCCAGACACATCAAGTGGGTATGGCACGTTGCGAACAGCCTGATGGTGATACGTATTCACCTTAAACTCGGTAGTCCCGGCAATAGATGCAAGTAAACTTCCTTCCTTCGCTTTAACAAAATGGGCAAGATAATGCCTTGTTGCATTTTGAGAATGCTGAAGCAATGTAGTCTCATGCTGCGAATAAATATCCTGATACATATCTCCACCAACTGCGATATTCAAGATCTGAATCCCCCGACAAATCGCAAGGATTGGCTTATTCGCGGCAAGCATCTCTTGAATAATCGCGGGTTCCAAGTGATCCCGTCCAGGTGAAATCGTCCCTAACTTTGGATGTGGTTCCTCCCCGAAAAGAAAAGGATCAATATCTCCTCCTCCTGTTAAAAGCAGTCCATCTATTTTACTAACAAGCTGTGAAACATCCTCGTCAATCCCAATTGGCAAAATAACAGGAATTCCACCGGCTTGAATGACGGCTTGAACATAATCATTCGACAAAGTATGTTTATAATCCAACTCAACATGCGACGTAACACCAATAATCGGTTTATTCATATGGATCCTCCTTATTTTAAAATAATCTCATCCATAAAATCAGCTAATGAATAAAGTGTGTTTCCATTACGACCTGTAGTTGTTTTTGCTGTAAGTAATGACTGTAAAATAGCTTCCTCTGTTGCATCAGCCGTTGCTAAGAAGGCTTGATCTAGGTCATCTTCATGGACTGCTTTGAATGTCTGTAATGTATTGTTGTTTTCGTGGCTGATTTTGTTTGCGGTTGAAAAGCCAACGAAAATATCTCCACTCCCATTTCCAATAAAAGAGCCTGTTCTGCTAAGTCCCACTGAAGCACGCTTGATAATTCGCTTTAATTGGCGTGATGTCACGGGTAAATCAGTTGCGATAATAATCATGATGGAGCCTTTGTCACCATCTGGACTTGTTGCAGAAAGCTTGGATTTAATTACTGGCCCTACATGAACTCCATTTAATCGAAACTGATCAATTTCCCCAAAGTTTGAGAGCACCAATACTCCTAGCGTGTAGTTACCATGCGGATATGTAAGAATCCTAGAAGATGAGCCAATGCCTCCTTTAAGGCCAAAGCACTTCATTCCCATCCCTGCGCCAATGCTCCCCTCCTCAAAATGGGTATTCACGTTTGCTAGGGCTTCTCGAACATGATTTCTCGTGATGGACTGTTTACGGATATTATTTAAAAACATATCATTGCATTCGCCGATTACAGGATTTACAGTTCCTGTGGTGTCGCCGATTTCTTTATTTTGCTCGAGCATATAGCTGATAAGATGATCAGCAGCCACTCCCACACTCAAAGTATTTGTCAGCAAAATCGGCGTTTCAATCGTACCAAGCTCATCCATTTGAAGAGTCCCCATCGTCTTACCGAACCCATTCATAGCATATGAAGCAGCGACCACTTTATTGTTAAAAACATTTTGTTCATGCGGGATGATTGCTGTCACACCGGTTTGGATTTCACCTTTTGATATCGTGGAGTGGCCGACTTTGACACCTTTTACATCTGTGATTTTGTTGAAAGGCCCTGTTGGTAAGGTACCGATTTTTATCCCGTAATCTCGTAATCTTTTTTGCATGTTTGAAAAACCCTTTCCGATTTAGTGTTTATAATTAGTATAGGCTAGATGTGCGGAGAAAGTATGGGGGTGGGGATGTTTTTTTATACGCATCACAACTTTGCCTTACCCTTTTTTCGCCTTAATCTAGCAATCAGGCACAAATCACCATTTTGCATTACCCTTTTTCC
>NZ_JBALOQ010000045.1:28736-84720 GCF_036962705.1 Bacillus sp. JJ1562 | reverse complement strand
CAATTCCGCCACACCCGCAAAACTATTTAAATGGTGAGCCATGAAGGACTCGAACCTTCGACCCTCTGATTAAAAGTCAGATGCTCTACCAACTGAGCTAATGGCTCGTAATAAAAATTATGATTTGAAGTATTCTTCTGGGTATCTTTTAAAAATAGTAAGAGCATCTATTGTGCTCGTCATATCTTCGATACTCCTCGCATGCCAGCGCAGATGCCGACACAACGATGTTACGGCATGCTCTACCAACTGAGCTAATGGCTCGTAAGAAAATGGCTGGGCTAGCAGGATTCGAACCTACGAATGACGGAGTCAAAGTCCGTTGCCTTACCGCTTGGCTATAGCCCATTGAATAATCTTCACGAATCCTCTTCTTCGAATATGCTTCATGAAGCTTCTCCGCAAGAGGATATTTTGGGTTATTTCAGTAGGAAATAACACGGAATATCGTCGACATTCCAAATTATCCTTTGAAACCTTTTATAACAGTAAACCCAAAAAAATTCATGGTGGAGGATGACGGGATCGAACCGCCGACCCCCTGCTTGTAAGGCAGGTGCTCTCCCAGCTGAGCTAATCCTCCATATATAGAGATAGAAATGGGAGGTAGGAATTCACAATCCTACATCCCATGATTGTATGACCCGTACGGGATTCGAACCCGTGTTACCGCCGTGAAAGGGCGGTGTCTTAACCGCTTGACCAACGGGCCATTTTAAAATGGCGGAGAAGGAGGGATTTGAACCCTCGCGCCGCTTACGCGACCTACACCCTTAGCAGGGGCGCCTCTTCAGCCTCTTGAGTACTTCCCCATTGGCTCCGCAGGTAGGATTCGAACCTACGACCGATCGGTTAACAGCCGATAGCTCTACCACTGAGCTACTGCGGAATAATGTTGCGACAATATTAATTATAAAAACAGACCTTCCTGTTGTCAAGAGCATCTGTTATTATTCTGTTTTATGTCTGTCCATTTTCGCGGCGACTTTTATAATTTATCACAGGAACAAACCCGAGTCAATATTTTTTTATTTCTACTAATTTCCCTGAGCATTTTCCACAAACATATCGATTTGTATCGATCCTTCTTTTTCTTACATATCCTAACCCACAGCTTTTACAGGTATACAAATATTGTTTTGAAGTTTTTCTTCTTTTAACAGAATCTAATGGTTTACAAAATCGAGGAGCATCTACTGCTTTTAAGAGATTGCGAAAGTCACGATCGCGATGCTGGTATCCCTTTCCTTCAAGGTGCAAGTGATAATGACAAAGTTCGTGTTTAATAATACCTACCAACTCATCAATTCCACGCTCCTGATAATATTTTGGGTTTAGTTCGATATTGTGAGAATTCAGCAAATACCTTCCACCAGTCGTTTGCAATCGAGTATTGAAGGTTGCTTTATGAAGAAATGGTTTTCCAAAGAACTCGCGAGAAACTTCTTCCACGATTTTTTGCAGTTCAAACTGTTCCACTTTTTTCTTCCTTTCCATCCTTTTCGAACAGGACGTACTGTGTTTGCATACACTATTTATACTCAAACGTATAGTTTGGTAACTGTATCACTATAGTATCATTCTTTTTGTTTTACTGAGGAGAAAAGTTAATTGACGAGGAGGTTGAGGCTATGCCTACTTGGCTTCAGAACCAGATGAAACGTGCCTATTATGAGAAAAATCGATACCAAATTAAATTATTGAATCAATGCTGGTATTTTTATAGAAAAAAACACTGCTCGTAAAAGCAGTGTTTTTAGTTATTAGCTTTGTGGCGCTAGCATTGTTAATGCGACTCTTCCCTTTTTCACATCAACATCATCGATCCAGACGGTTACCACGTCACCAACTGAAACAACATCAAGTGGGTGTTTGACAAAGTTTTTACTTAGTTTTGAGATATGCACTAAGCCATCCTGCTTAACTCCGATATCTACAAAAGCTCCAAAGTCTACAACATTCCGGACAGTTCCCTCGAGTTCCATTCCTTTTACAAGGTCTTCAAGCTTAAGAATATCTTTTTTAAGTAATGGCTTTGCTAGTTCATCACGAGGGTCACGTTCTGGGCTGACTAATGCTTCTGTAATGTCGTGAATCGTGATTTCACCTATACCCATTTCAGCAGCAACTTCTTCTGCCACAATGGACGAAATTGCCTCTTTTAATTTTTCCGTTCCTAGGTCATTACTCGTAAGTCCGAATTTCGCGAGCAGTTTTTTAACCTCTTTATAGTTTTCTGGGTGAATCCCTGTACGGTCTAATGGCTCTTCTCCATCGACAATACGGAGGAATCCAATACATTGCTCATAAGTTTTCGCACCGAGACGTGGGATTTTTTTCAATTCTCCTCTATCCTTGAATTTCCCTTGTTCCTCACGTTTTTTGACGATATTATTAGCAACAGCTTTTGAGAGACCTGCTACATATTGTAGTAAGGATGGGGATGCTGTATTTACATTTACACCAACCTTGTTTACGACTGTTTCAACAACAAATGATAATTGTTCATTTAGCTTTTTCTGGGATACGTCATGCTGGTATTGCCCAACCCCTACTGATTTCGGATCAATTTTCACAAGTTCAGCTAATGGGTCCTGGAGTCTTCTTGCTATAGATACAGCACTTCTTTCTTCAACTTGTAAATCTGGAAACTCTTCACGAGCAATATCAGATGCAGAGTATACACTTGCTCCCGCTTCATTGACGATGATGTAGAAGATTTCCTGATTCACTTCTTTTAGTACATCTGTAACAAATTGCTCGGTTTCTCTTGAAGCTGTTCCATTCCCGATTGCAATCATTTCAACCTTGTATTCTTGTAAAACGGATTTAATTTTCTTAACAGCTTCATCCCTTTTATTTACTGGTGGATGCGGGTAAATTACACCAATATTAAGGACCTTTCCTGTTTCATCGACCACTGAAAGCTTACATCCAGTTCGATAGGCTGGGTCTACTCCTAGAACAATCTTACCTTTAAGCGGTGGCTGTAAAAGCAGATTCCGAAGGTTTTCTGAAAAAATATGAATCGCTCTATCTTCCGCTTTCTCTGTAAGTTCTTTTCGAATTTCCCTTTCAATCGAAGGCTGAATGAGACGTTTATAGCCATCCTCGATTGTTTCTATGATAAAAGGAGTTACCGGAGAGTTTTCCTTTTTTACAATTTTTCGGTTTAAGAAGGTTAAAATTCGGTCGAGAGGTGGTTCAATTGTTACTCGTAAAATCTCCTCTTTTTCCCCACGGTTCATTGCTAAGACCCGGTGTGGAACTACCTTTTGAATCGGCTCCTTATATTCATAGTACATTTCGTAGACATTTTTTTCGTCTTTTTCTTGGTCTTTTACGACAGTTTCGATGGTTCCTATCTTGAAGGTTTCATTACGGATCCACTGACGGAAAGCAGCGTCGTCTGAAATCCATTCAGCAATAATATCCTTTGCACCAACGATAGCATCTTCAGCGCTTAGAACTTCTTTATCCTCTGAAATGAACTGAGTTGCATATTGTTCAACATCCACATTCATTGGGAATGTATATAACCATTCTGCTAATGGCTCAAGTCCTTTTTCTTTCGCCACAGTCGCTTTTGTACGACGTTTTTGTTTGTATGGTCTGTATAAGTCCTCGACTTGCTGAAGCTTAGTCGACTTCATAATTTCCGCTTGAAGTTCATCTGTCAGCTTTCCTTGTTCGGAAATGAGACGAATGACCTCTCCTTTTCGTGATTCAAGGTTTTGCAAATAAGCCCATTTTTCTTGGACATCTTTAATTTGCACTTCGTCTAAAGAACCAGTTAGTTCTTTACGGTAACGCGCGATAAAAGGTACGGTATTGCCTTCATCTAAGAGGTTAATTACACTGTGCACTTGCTTTATTGTGATTCCAATTTCTTTAGCAATGGTTTTCACCAACATGTCATTTGTTTGCAATGTCTGTGTCAAAACTATTTCCTCCTACTTTCACTTCTAACCCATTCCTATTTTACCAAAATTGCCTTATCCAAGTAAAAAATAAAAGAAGCTACCTCGGGGTAACTTCTCATAGACGTATAACATATAAATAATGAATTAAAAATCGATGAGTCCTAAACTAATTTGTAAGGCATCATCCACTCTGTCCATCATCTCTTCATCGAGATGTGTAATCTTATCGGTTAGGCGCTGCTTATCGATTGTACGAATTTGTTCTAACAGGATAACTGAATCGCGCTCAAATCCATACCGCTCAGCATCAATTTCAACATGTGTTGGAAGCTTTGCTTTTTGAATTTGGGCAGTTATAGCTGCGACAATGACTGTGGGACTAAACCGATTCCCGATATCGTTTTGGATGACAAGAACAGGACGAACGCCTCCTTGCTCTGAGCCAACAACTGGGGAGAGGTCTGCAAAATAAACGTCGCCACGTTTTACAATCAATTGATTACCCCCCGCTAACTAAGCGTTCTACGGTGTGGTCAGCCTCAGATTCAGCCAAAAAAGCCTCCGATGCAATAGTAAGGTTAATTTTCGCCATTTCCATGTAACCGCGTCTCATTGATTCAGTGATCTGACGTTTCTTTCTCTCACGTAGAAACATTTTTGTAGCTTGATAAATCAGTTCATTACGGTTACCGTTTTCTTGTTTCACTAGGCCATCCAACTCACTAATTAAGTTTTGTGGTAATCGTACTAGAATTTCTGTTGTTGCGCTGGATTCAGACACAAACATACACCTCCACCAACTTGCCACCAATATTCTACTCCAAGCTTAATAATACCATTATTATGACTGGATGCAAAGCTTAATCCATTAGATCTTATATTATTATCGACATTTAGTATTGGTTTCTATGCACATTTTTTACATCGTTACCAAAATCTACATTGCGTATGTGCATAAAAAAAAAGAACGTACCTCGATTTGTACAACCAATGCACTAATTTTTCTACTAGTAATGTCTTAATAACGGATTTCTCACTTCAATTATTCTCTTATTTCTTAAAAAAATACGCGGAACACGAAAACTTATTGAACAAGTGACCTCATAGTTGATTGTTTCAAGGGCCTTTGCTACAGAGTCTACACTAATGAATTTATCGTTTTGCTTGCCAATCAAAGTCACTTTTGTTCCGACTGGAAGTTTCTTTGGAAGACGAACCATAAATTGGTCCATACAAACGCGGCCAATGATTTGACAAAGTTCACCGTCAACTAAGACATGAGTATTCTGTAGCTTTCGGATCCATCCATCCGCGTAGCCTACCGGAACTGTTCCAACCCATGTATCTTCATCAGCAGTGAAGGTAGCGCCATAGCTTACTTTCTCACCTTTTGCAATTTGTTTTACATGGACAAGTTTACTGTGGAAAGAAAGAGCTTGCCCGAGTTCGTATGGAAGTTGGTCTTTTATTTCTAGTGATGGTGTCAAACCATACATTCCTATGCCTAGTCTTACTGCGTTAAATACTTTCTCTGGGAAACGGTAGCCAGTTGCACTATTTCCACAATGGATCATTCTCGGTTTGTTCGGAATCCACTCAAGCATTTGCAGGAAGTTCTGATACTGCTGGTCAAAATAGGAAGTTTCTATTTCGTCTGCTGTTGCAAAATGAGTAAAAACTCCTTCAAGTTGAACCTGAGAATTTTGCTCAATTGTCTTTAGGATTGTTTGCAATTCGTCTTTTTCTTTCACTCCAAGACGGCCCATCCCTGTATCAAGTTTTAAGTGCAAATTAAGTGGAGTACTGCCTTGATATTTTTCTATTACTTGATCTAGGCATTCTTGACTATAGATAGTGAGTGATATATTGTGTTGTGCGGCAATCATAACGTCAGTTGGGCGTGATGCTCCGAGAACAAGAACTGGTGCATCAATTCCTCGATGTCGTAAGGAAATGCCTTCGTCGATAAAAGCTACCGCAAGAAAGGTTGCACCCGCTTCAAGTGCTGTTTTTGCAACCTCAACATCTCCGTGGCCATATGCATTTGCCTTAACGACCGCCATTACATCCACTTGTTCTGGTAAAAAGCTTTTCATGTTTTTTACGTTTTCAAAAATGCAATCTAAATCAACTTCAACCCACGTATCGCGATAAAAATGGGTAGAATCCATGAGTAAACACCTTCTTAGATTAATTGCTACTATTAGTTCGATTATTCAGCCTTGTCGTGTCCATGTCAATGGTAGTTTTTTGTTATACTTTTTGTTATACCCATCTTAACATATGACGGAAAAGATAAAATATGTTGAAAAAAACAGGCCCGATCATTCGGACCTGTGTTCAAAAAATTTATTTAACTGATTTACCTTGTACTGTACGTGCAACGGAGATTAACTCCTCTTGAGTTAATTCATCAGATGCAATCATGAATTCTGCACCGTTGTAAGTCCAGGAAACAGCTTTATCTGTAAGGGTACCAACTGTGAATCCAAGGTCAATTGGTTCACCACTTAATGAAATCGTTGTAGCAACTTCAGCAACCCGTGCTCTTTCTTGGATCAATGTGAAGGTTTTCTCTCCACCGAATGTCATAATCACACGTGTACCATTTTCAGTCTCGATTTTCTTTTCTTCTTTTAGTTCAACACCAGCAAGAGCATCCTCTGAAGGATATAAAACTTCTAGAGGCTGCTTATCAACCTCACCCATAACTGGGATCTCATCTAAAGTGGCAGAAGACATATTCTTGTCTACATCAAATGCTGATTTATCAAAGCTGGCATCAAATTCTACCTTTGCGAATTCTACAAGCAACAATACTTTACGATCTGGATCCATTACCTTTACGGATACAGGAGCTAAGTCCTTTTTATTGAAGGTAATTTCTTGCTTTGGTAGCATATTATTATTTTTGTAGTTTGTTTTTGTCTCAAAAATGTATTGATCCTTTGTAGCAGTAAATTTCGCTTCTGGATCTTCCTTCACATCATGCACCAAGGACTCAAATAAATAAGCTTGGCTGCTGTTTTCCGGCCAATCACTTTGGAAGCGGAAGCTCTTATTAAGAGCTGGTGTTAAAACAAACACGCCCTCTTCATTGCGTAAAATCATCTGGCTTTGATCTTTTTCTGCATTTTTTAGATTTACGCGATAGAAAGTTGGATCCTTGTGCCAAATTTCCACTTCGTACACTTGTGGATCATTGCCAGTTTGTAGCGTCATCTTTGCATCTGCTTTATAGCCAGTCATTTTTTGCACCTTTGCATCTAGTGCACTAACCACATCTTCCTGTGATTTTTCCCCACATGCCGCGAGTACAAGGGCAATGAGTAGCCCTAATAACAACAAAAATACTTTCTTCTTCATTCCTTCTTCAACCCCTTTGCCTCTTATCGACTATTGGTTGAGACAAAGTGTATTACTAGATGAACAGTAAGGAATCGTTTCCGTGCTAATTAGGACCCCCATAATGTCTTTGCGAGTTTTAAAACCCATTTCCAGTTTACGTACTGCTACGTGTAAACTAAGTAAAATCACACCGTCCACCATACTCGTACACCTTGTCTCACCTACCGCACTAAAAATATATGAGGCAAAGTTGTGTAATATGCAGACTAGCTTGACAAGCTTTCTAAAATTACTTGTGCGACAGCGTACTCTTTACTGTGAGTGATGGATAAATGAGCCTTATTGTTCAAGGGTTTGGTGAGAACTGGCTTGCCGTTCTCATCTGATAAAACCTCTATATCTAAAAAGCTTAAATTCTCGCCAATCCCTGTCCCAACTGCCTTTGAGTATGCTTCCTTTACTGCAAATCGTCCAGCAAGAAATTCAATTTGACGAGACTCAGATAACCGAAAAAATTTTTCTTTCTCAACATTTGTTAAAATACGATCAACAAACTTTTTTTGTCTATGTAAAACTTTTTTAATACGTTCAAGCTCAACAATATCGATACCTGTTCCAATTATCATTTCAAAAAATCCTTTCTTCTATATATAAACTTTTAATCATAAGATGGTACAAACTTTTAAAAGGAGGTTTTTCATCCTTTAAAGAATATAGTACGATATAAGAACTACAAAAAGGAGAATTATAATGTTTATACGGACTGAAAGCTTTCGTCAATTTTTACGATTATATCCTATTATATCAATTATAATCGCGATTCATCTCTTTCTTTGGCTACTGAACTTTTTGTCCCTTCCATTCGGGACGACACTTTTGCAGCAAATGATTGGGTTTAACTTTTTGATTTCTGAGGGAGAATATTGGAGGCTTGTGACGCCAATTTTTGTACATAGTGGGTTTGGACATATGCTGTTCAATTCATTCTCACTTGTCTTGTTTGGACCTGCTTTAGAAAGCATGTTGGGTAAAGTCAGATTTACGATTGCCTATCTTTTCACGGGAGTTGCTGCAAATCTTGCAACCTTCTATATTGAGCCGCTGGATTTTGCCCATGTCGGTTCATCTGGTGCCATTTTCGGTATGTTTGGGATTTACTTATATATGGTTTTGTTACGCAAAGACTTAATTAATCAAATGAATTCACAGCTAATCATCACCATTTTAGTGATTGGTCTAGTCATGACCTTTATCAATTCAAATGTAAATATTGTAGCGCATATATTTGGTTTCCTTGCTGGCGCTATCATTGCACCACTCGTTTTACCGAAAACATCCGGGAAGTCGCAGATCATCATGGCAGGTGATTCCTCATATCGACCACGAATGAGGATTCCTAGACAGTTTTCAATAAAGCATATCTTATGGCTCATTATTATTATTTTAGTGATTCTCGGGATTTTCCTTTAATAACCAACCAAGGAGCTAAAGTGACTTTAGCTCCTCTTCTTATTCTACCGTAATATCTTCAGTCACTTTCTTGTTGCGTTTTCTGTACCATTCCCAAATGGTCCAGCAATCTGAAATCTGTAAATCCTTTACTTCAAACCCCTTGCCTGTTACTGCCGATTTAATAAAGCTTCGAACCGAACCAAGGTCTTTTTTCCTTTGAAAGATCGATTGTTTTTTGTCCATAGATTGAATTCGCCTTTTATGGTGAAGAACGGTTATTTTACTAAAAAAGCGAAACTGCAATGTTAACTGGTCATCTTCAATCCTCCAGCCCGCAACTTTATAGCGACTATAGCCAAAGATTGCCCCTATTGGTAAAAGAAGAAGACCTAGGTAGCCCCATGAACTGAAGGCATAGGATAGCATAACGATTGCCGGGATGAATATAACAAATGGCAGCATCCCCCTGAACATATATCTCCACTTAGCCTTTGATGGTACGTAGTTTTCAACATCACACATCTTGTACTCCGGGACAAAATGATGCAATAAATCATTGATGGCTGATTTTTTTATCAACGGAAAAAGTACAGTTGAAAAGTCTTCCCCTTTATCCATCGAGCCACCCGCACTTTCAATATATACCGTTGCATATCCCAATGGCTGTCTGATTAAATTCTCGCCAATGCGAATTGCTTGAATTCGCGTTAACGGAATCGTTGTCTGCTTTTTTTCAATCAAGCCCCTCGTAATAAATAACTCATCATCACGTTTTACAACTGTAAAATTGGCGTAGCGTAATGTCATGATTAAAATGCCAACAAACCAGGCGATAAATAAGAACAATGCGATTAATACAATGATATAGATCAATATCGATAGACTGACATATTTTTCAATCGTATTATATAATTTTTCAAATGGTAAGTATTCTGCAAATTGGCTCAGGAAAGCTAGGACACCAGAGATGACAATTCCGATTCCACCTGACGTGGAAGCTAGAACAAGTAACTCCTTTTGTGTAATTTGATATGAAAACCTTGTATGCTGTGTTTCGGTTTCTTCTTCCTGATGAGTTTTCGAACGAGATAATATCTCACGTAATTGATCGGCCTCTTCTTCTTTGATAGCGGTTAGAACCGCTTCAGCCTGCATACCGCCACCAGCTGTTTCCACCTGCAGCTTAACCAATCCAAAAATCCGTTGAATGATGCCTGCCGAAACATCTATTGTTTGAATTCGCTCAATTGGGATAAAGCGTTTTTTACGGATAAACACACCATATTCAATTCGTAATTCCCCATTTTCAACTCTATAAGAGTACCGATACCAATGTAAGATTCCAAATACTAACATCAAAAAAACAAGAACAGCAGCACCCATAAAATAATACTTTCCTAAATCATCCCCTGGACCTACAAAAAAGATAAAAATAAACGGGATAATAATATCCTTTAACTGTTTCAGAAAGCTTAGAAAGCCAGCAACCGGATGCATACGACGTGGTTCAGACATCATCTTCATCCACCCTCGCTAATCTTGAGATTGAATCACGCAATTGATCTGCTTCCTCCAAATCAAGTGCAGGTATTTCATGGACGGTTGCCGCCGTTGAAATAGTAACGGTTGCTAAATGATGTTTGCGAAGCAACGGACCTTGCTGTGTATCAACGTGTTGGACGCGGTTCATCGGGATTACTGTTCTTTTTACAATTAACACACCACGCTGAAGATCAATTTCATGTTCGTGTACTTCATATCTCCAACGTTTCCATTTAAGTTTTGGTAAGATAAAAATGGTTAAAACTGATTCGAGAATTAATAGGATAATTACAATTGCAAGAATCCAATAGGGCCAATCAAAAATAATCGTAAGAACTAAAACGGTAATCGCAATAGACCAGCCAATCAAAGATGTGATAATTGCAGATGTTTTCCATACTGTTAAGGCACGTTTACTTATCCGATTTTTTGGGATATCTCTCATAAACCAACCAACCTTTCCCCATTGGAATAAATTTCTTTTCAACTTTTTTAGTATAAATGATTTTGTCGAATATGAACATGAAAAAACAGCGCACATACCTTGTGCACTGTTTTTTGAGATTAATCTTCACTTTTACGGAAGTTGCCACGACGATTCCCGCCACTTGAAGAATTACGATTTCCGCCTGATCCTTGACGTCCACCTGATCTTTCACGTCCGCCATTTCCACGTCCACGATCACGGTTTCCACCTTTATATCGCCCACGGTCACGTCCACCGCGGTTATTATCTTTATTGTCTCTCTTTATACGAACTGGTGCTTCTTCAGTGAGTTTAATTGGTGTTGCGTCTGGCTCTTTTGTCATTAACTTTATTGCAGCTGCAACAACAGAAACTGAATCATGCTCCTCTAAAAGCTCTTCAGCGATACGAGTATAGTATGATAAATTATTGGATTCAATCATGGACACGATTTTTTCCATCGTCATTTTTTGCTGACCTTCTAAAGCCTCATCTAGAGTTGGTGGCTTCATTTTGTCCATTTTACGTTTTGTCGTATTTTCTACGTTTTTGAGTTGGCCAATTTCACGAGGTGTAACGAAAGTCATCGCCATACCTGTTTTTCCTGCACGACCAGTACGCCCTATACGGTGTACATAGCTTTCTGGATCTTGCGGAATATCAAAATTGTAGACATGTGTAACACCGGAAATATCGAGACCACGTGCTGCAACATCGGTTGCAACTAATACTTCGATAGATCCTTCTTTAAATTTACGTAAGACAGATATACGCTTTGCCTGACTAAGATCACCATGTATTCCTTCTGCAGCATAACCTCTTAAAGTCAACGCTTCAGAAAGCTCATCAACACGACGCTTTGTACGGCCAAAAATAATCGCCAATTCTGGTGATTGAATATCTAATAAACGAGTTAACACGTCGAACTTTTTCTTTTCTTGTACTTCTAAGTAGTACTGTTGAATATTCGGTACAGTCATTTCTTTTGTTTTTACCTTTACAACTTTAGGGTCTTTCATGAAACGCTCAGCAATGCGTTGAATTGGACCTGGCATCGTTGCAGAGAAAAGCAATGTTTGGCGTTCTTCAGGAACTCCTTTTAAAATCGCCTCAATATCCTCAATAAAGCCCATGTTCAACATTTCATCTGCTTCATCAAGTACCACTGTTTTCACATTTTGAAGCTTAAGAGTTTTGCGATTAATGTGGTCAATTACACGGCCTGGCGTACCAACAATGATATGTGGGTGTTTTTTTAGTGAACGGATTTGGCGAGTGATGTCCTGTCCACCATAGATTGGTAAAATACGGGCGCGGTTAAAGCGACCGATTTTATGAAGTTCTTCCGATACTTGAATCGCAAGCTCACGAGTTGGTGCAATGACAATTCCTTGGATGTTGTCGTTATTTACATCGACATTTTCAATAAGCGGAATTCCAAATGCTGCTGTTTTTCCTGTTCCTGTTTGGGCTTGACCAATTACATCATGCCCTTCGAGTGCTAATGGAATCGTTTGTGATTGAATGGGAGTTGCTTCTTCAAACCCCATTTGATTAATCGATTTCATTAAATCTTCGCTAATCCCTAATTCGTTAAATGCTGCCAATTTTTTCATACTCCTTTTGCTAATCTATTTGTACAATGACAAAATTGACTTTTAGACGGGAAATCTGTATAGACACTGGGCTTTCGCCTCGAAAATTTAAGCTGGATACAAATGATTGCATCATGATCGCAAAACCTACACATGATGATGTATGCGCGGTAGGAAGGCATCTGCCTAGTATTTATAGTAGACCAGAATCAAATTCTGCTTAAAAAAAGGACATTTTCCGTGAATGTAACGGAAGTAATGCCCTCAGGGTTCACGTCCAAAAAGTTAATAAAAGGGCGCCACCAATGGTTTATACGAGCTATACCCTTTTTAACACTGTAGTTGTAATCTTACCACTACCCCATTAGAAATGCAATAAAGTGAAATTTCCAATGATTAGTATATACTTTCTTTTGATGTTTCATGAAAGAAGGTATCTACTTCTTTAAATAGTGTATCCTGGTCTTCCCCATAACAAACATGATGCTTTGCACATGGCAAAAAAAGGAGTTTTTTTTCAGTAGAGGAGATGACTTGATGTATGTAATGCGCACTTTTTACCGGCACAATCCCGTCGCATTCTCCTTGCACAATTAAAGTTGGGACATTAATTCGGTGAAGCTCAGGCCGAATTTTTCGTACCAACTTTCGAAATTCAATTGTTGCAGATAGAGGCGTGTCCACCATTTTCTTTTTATAGCGTAAAAAAAGTTCATTTTTATAAAGTGTTTTATTCATTCCATCCTGAAACATGATTTTGATGTCTGCTACTAGTTGCTTTGGATTGACATAGTAGGCAGCAGCACTTAGTAAAACGAGCTTTTGGATTGGATAACGTGTTGCTAAATAGCCAGCAATGAGCCCACCCATTGAAAAACCGACGACAAAAACCTTCTCACACGTATGAAGAAGATCAATCAGTTCTCTTTCAGCATGTTTGATCCATTCTGTATAATGTGTTCCTTTTAAGTCTAGGGTCTCGCCATGACCGGGTAAGGTTGGCGTTCGGACGACCCAATCGGTTGAATGGCGAACATGCTCTGCAAGTGGCTCAACTTCATATGGAGCGCCTGTAAAACCATGTATGAACAAACAGCCAATCATGAAAATTAACCACCTTTCTATCAAATACGCTTTGGTGTATTTTTTTCGATTATGAAATAAAATTAAAATACTTTTGAAATAATTGTAATCTTTTTGTAACATTTTCTGTTTTCAAACGTACTAATAAGTAAGAAGAATTTAGGAGGTCATAAAATGGACAAGCTATTCAATGAAAAATCGGACTTTATGAAAGAATTATTCGCATACTCCTTAGGAATCTTACTAACTATTTTAATTATACTGCCATTTATTAACTAGAAAAAAGCTCGGCAATCAATCGTCGCCGAGCTTTTTCTCATTTTTTGAAGGCAAAAATAACTTCCTCGAGTTTCATTCCTCTTGAGCCTTTTACTAAAAGGATATCCCCTTCTGATAAGAGATTTCGTAATGCTTCAATTAGTTGTTCTTTATCTTTGTACGCAAATACTCGGTCTTGTTGGAACTGCTCTCTTGCACCGCCGGCAATATGCTCACCTAATCTGCCATAAGTATATACATAGTCAACCTTGTCAGGCTGAATGAAACGACCCACTTCTTCGTGGAATTCATTTTCATTGTCCCCAAGTTCTAGCATGTCACCTAACACGACAATTTTTTTACCTGAGGTTTGTAAATCATGAACTAAGCTTATTGCTGCCTTCATGGATAATGGACTCGCATTATAGGCATCATTAATTAATTTCGTTCCGTTAATTCCTTCAATTAATTCAAGTCTCATATTCGTGATTTTAATTTGCTTTAAACCACTTTCGATTTGGTCCCAGGATAATCCGAAATGACGGGCCACAGCAATCGCAGCCATCGCGTTGTTAACATTATGCTTTCCGAGGACTGGCACATAAAATTCCTTCTGTTCCAGTTCATTAATTGAAAAATAGGTGCCTTCGTTTTCCTGTTTAATTGAAAGTGGATAAAGATCATTTTGCTTTGACTCACCAAAAGTTGTTGTTTGGATATCCATTGATTTAACTCGCTCTGTTAATAGAGGTTCGTCCCCATGGTAAATGAGTAAGCCCTTTTTTGACAGACCTTCCACTATTTCAAGCTTTGCTTTTGCGATTCCTGCACGGGAACCAAGGTCCATCATATGTGATTCACCAATGTTCGTAATCACTGCGACATCAGGCCGTGCTATTCGGGTAAGGAGTTCAATTTCACCGAAAGCACTCATCCCCATTTCAAGCACTGCGACTTCAGTATCTACTTTTAATCGTAAAATCGTTAAAGGTAATCCAATATGATTATTTAAATTACCTTCTGTTTTTTGAACATTTATTGAAGTTGATAAAACCGCTGTGACCATGTCTTTTGTTGTTGTTTTTCCATTGCTCCCAGTTATCCCAATGACTTTTATCGAAAGCTCATCACGGTAGCTTCTTGCAAGGGTTTGAAGAGCTTCTAATGTGTTGTGCACATAAATAACTGGGATTTGCTGTGGTGGATTTGGCTGGTCACTCCCCCATAGCACAGCTGCTGCACCGTTTTCAATTGCTGCATCCACAAATTGATGACCATTAAATGTGTCACCGATGATAGGTATGTACAAATTTCCGGGTGAGATGGTTCTTGTATCAATGGATACACCCTCAATCACGACATTTTTGTGTTGTGGGTCAAGCTTTTCACCTTTTGTCATTTCTTCAATTTGAGCTAAAGTCTTTTTTATCACGAGGTTCTCCCCTTTTCATGAAGAAACACTATTCATTAGGAAGAATAGTGTTTCTAGGTTTTAGATTGTGTATTTGATCGTTTGTTTTTCCGTATGGCGCTCGATTGCAAGCTCAACTAATTTTTCAATAAGCTCTGGATAGCTAACGCCAGCCTCCTGCCATAGTAACGGAAACATGCTAAATGGTGTAAATCCAGGCATTGTGTTGACTTCATTAATAATGACTTTTCCTTCTTTCGTTAAGAAGAAATCTGCTCTTACTAATCCTGAGCAATCAAGTGCTTTGAATGCTTTAATTGCTTCTGTTTTGACAGTTTCATATTGCTCATCTGTTATTTCAGCTGGGATAATGAGAGCCGTATCGCCGTCTTCATATTTTGCTTTGTAGTCGTAAAAATCCTTCTTCGGTACGATTTCACCAACAACTGAACAGCTTGGATTGTCGTTTCCGAGGACACCGATTTCGATTTCACGACCAATAATTGCCTCTTCAATGATGACTTTACGGTCAAACATGAATGCTTCCTCAAACGCTTTTTCAAGGCTTTCGCGGTTTGTCGCTTTGCTAATACCAACGCTTGAACCAAGGTTTGCAGGCTTTACAAAGCATGGATAACCTAGTTCTTCTTCAACCTTTGCATAAGCTTCTTCCGGATTTTGCTTCCATTCACTTCGAATATAGGAAACATATTTTGCTTGAAGCAGCCCCGCTTGGCCAAATATGTTTTTCATTATTACTTTATCCATTCCAGCAGATGAAGCAAGTACACCGTTACCGACATACGGAATGTTAACTAGCTCGAGTAGTCCCTGGACGGTTCCGTCCTCTCCGTTTGGTCCATGCAATAATGGGAACACCACATCAATGGCTTCATCATGATTTGATTGCTGTGCAGAGAAAAGCTCTTTATTTAAAGAAACTGGAGAAATCGGGGTTCCCGCTTCTTTTAGAACTAGCTTCTTTACTTCATCGACAGGACCTGTCAATTGATTTCCGCGAATCCATTCGCCTTCTTCCGATATATAAATGGGATGAATATCATATTTTGAATGATCTAATGCTTTGTTTACAGCTAATGCGGTTTGCAAGGAAACCTTATGCTCAGCTGATTTCCCTCCGTATAGCAAGCCTAGTTTTACCTTCATAAGCTTCCTCCTAAAAAATCAATATACCCTTTATTTTAACATTAACGCGTTTATATTATATAACAATTACATAACATTTCTATAATTTATTACATACGTCTAGAAAAGTGTCTGTCTAGGCTTGCATCTTTATTTAGGAACTACATTGCTGGTTTTTTAGAGGAGATCATCGTTTCGCACTGTTTCTGGATTTTCACTGCGGCTGTTGTGCGAATCAACCCCTCTTTCGGACAGCTTTTGGTTTTTTACTGAGCCCCCTGTCCGAATTGTTCACTCATTTAGACTGTTTCCGGATTTTTACTGTGTCGCCTGTCCGAATCTTTCACTCATTTGGACAGACTTCAGTTTTTTACCGCTCCTCCTGTCAGAATCAACCCCACATTTGGACTGTTTTTTGATTTTTTCCGCGACTCTTGTCCGAATCAACCTCACATTTGGACTGATTTTTGATTTTGTTCCCCGACTCTTGTCCGAATCAATCCCTCATTCCTATATTTCCAAGCTTATCTCAAATGAACTTATTTACTTTGTGGAACAAATCTTTTTAGTTCGCAACCCCAAATATGTAGTCATAAAAAAAGCCTCAACGGCGGGACCGTCAAGGCTTTTGCAATTTATTCAAGGGCGCTGGCGCTTTGGCCAATAGCCATAATCTGTTCTTGTTTGATGATTTTTTTGATTTCAAGTGATTTGATATGGTGGCCATCCATTTCGATGATTCTGAATTCATATTCCCCGTATGGAATTTTGTCTCCAGGGCGGACGTCAATTTGTTCGGTTAAAATCCAACCACTGATTGTATCCACATCCGTATCGTCAATTTGTAATCCAAACAAGCCATTGACTTCACCGATTAAGACCTTACCATCTAAGATGGTTGTGGTGTCATTAATTTTTTGGATAGCTGGTTTTTCATCCGTATCAAATTCATCGCGGATTTCTCCAACGATTTCTTCAATAATATCCTCAACCGTCACCAGTCCTGAGGTTCCGCCATATTCATCGATCAAAATCGCCATGTGTACACGTTCTTTTTGCATTTTTGCTAATAATTCTTGAATTGGGATTGACTCAATTACATGAATAATCGGTCTTGTATAATCCTCTATTGTTTTTTCATTTGCACCCGTACCTGTCACAATATCAGTGAGCAGCTCCTTGAGGTTAATCAAGCCAATAATATGGTCTTTATCCCCGTCAACGACTGGGTAACGTGTATACTTCTCACTCGTCATAATCGCCAATATCTCTTGGACTGATTTTTCTTTATCAAGGGCGATGATCTCCGTGCGTGGTACCATGATTTCCTTTGCCACGCTTTCATCAAATTCAAAGATATTATTAACATATTTATATTCAGATTGGTTAATTTCACCATTTTTATAGCTTTCAGATAAAATAAGTCTCAATTCTTCTTCTGTATGGGCGATGTCATGTTCTGATATTCTCTTAAAGCCGAATAATCCAGTTAATAAGCGAGCAGAACCATTTAATACCCAAATGAATGGATACATCAATCTATAGAAAAAGATTAATGGTCTAGCAAAAAACAAGGTAACTCTTTCTGCCTTTTGAATGGCGATCGTTTTCGGTGCAAGCTCCCCGACAACTACATGTAGAAAAGTAATAATCAGAAACGCTAAAGTGATCGATAAAAGAGTTGAAAATGAAGCTGGTATATTAAACATACCGAGTATCGGATGAAGTAATGCTTCAAAAGTGGTTTCTCCAAGAAAACCAAGTCCTAAAGCTGTTACTGTAATACCTAACTGACACGCAGACAGGTATTCATCCAGGTTTGAGATGACAGTCTTAGCAGCAATTGCGCTTCTATTCCCTTCTTGTACGAGTTGGTCGATACGAGTACTTCTTATTTTTACAATCGCAAACTCCGACGCCACGAAAAAGGCAGTTAACGCAATCAAAATTGCAACCATGACTAAATTAAATATCTCCAAATAGTTTCCTTACACGCACGAAACGAGTAAGGATTCCACCTCCTAAATAGGTAAGTTTTTTATGTTATTTATACAAAGTATTTATGACTAGGATTTTTTATTCTTTAAGAATGAATTTTTATTCTGTAAGTTCATAACTATATGATTCTTTGATTCAAGTAAACAGAACCATAATTATTTTTGCGAGTGCCTTGCTTTGTGTAGACATCTTATTCATCACAGATTTTTGTTGCTCTTCTGTAAGAGATTCAAGCATTGGCCTCATTTCTTTCAGTTCTGTTTCTAAATACTCCATTCGCTTTGAAAGAGCCTTTGTGTATTTCAAGACTTTCTCTTGCTCAACACGATTGGTATGAAAAAGTTCAACCTTTTCCTTGATTTCAAGTAAAGGGATGTTTAACTCCTTATATTGGGAAACGAGATGAAGGGTTTCCACCGCTTCGTCACTATAGAAACGATAGTTAGAGTCTGATCGTTCAGGAGTTAAAATACCAAGCTGTGTGTAATAATCAATCGTACGTTTTGATACATTTGCTTCTTTTGCTAATTCTCCGATACGGTATAACTTCCCAACGACATCACCCCTTCTATCATACTTCTATTCTACTATTATATGTATAATAAACCATACAGTCAAACGTGCCGGTTTTTCCTGTACAGTTCATTCATTTCACTTTTTCTTTTGTCCCGGAGTGGCTTGTGTTTTTAGGCTATAAAGGCCTCCTTTTAAGTGGGACAGCGGCAAATTCTTATGCCTTCTCCGGATGGCTTTTGCAGCTTGTTTGCTTCGTATCCCTGTTTGACAATATAAAATAATGTCCTTATCCGTTGGGATTTCAACCTTGTTTCGTTTTATTTTAGATAAAGGAAGATTAATGGCTCCATTAATATGATTTGCTTGGTATTCATAAGGGTTACGCACGTCAATGAGCGCAATCTCCTTTGGCTTTTTCATTCTTTCATTAAAATCTGCTTCTGATAATTGTTCCAGGTTTTTTACGGGTCTGAAGGAATCGCAAACTAAAATGATGAAGATTATTCCTAATCCGATTTGAAGTATTGTAATTGTATCCATTTTTCAACATCCCTTTTCATACACGTTATTTTCCTATTATAATCGAAAAAAGGAGGAAACAAAAAATCTCAAGTGACATCGCCTCCTTTTTGCGGTAGAGTAAACTAGAAAAATGTTTTAGGGATTGGAGAATCTACAAAATTGGGGCAGGCTGTAAAACGGTTTTTGGCTGGTTCGGTGTTTATCACTTATTCACTATTTCTTATATATTGGATGTTTTTTGCATATTTTCGGACAAAGGGAGGGGAATTCCGGTATAACCTAACGCCTTTTTCGACGATTAAAAATTATTTTACGTATTATGATCATTTTCCTTATCACATCTGGATCATGAATATCGCAGGAAATATCGGCGTTTTTATACCATTTGGGATTGTACTTCCGATTCTTTTCCCAAAGCTCTCAAATTTCTTTTTGTTTTTCTTAGCTTTTGTCATTGGAATTTCATCCCTTGAAGTTCTTCAGCTTTTAAGTAAGCTTGGAAGCTTTGATGTAGATGATATTATTTTAAATACAGTTGGGGCTGTAATTGGCTATGTTTTGTTGCAGGTCTTAAGAAGTCGTAAACGACGTAAAAAAAGGAGATGAGGTCAAATACCTCGTCTCCTTTTTAGCGATTAACTGAAGCTGCCATTCGTACATATGTATGACGTTTTCCACGAATAGCGATAGAATAAGTCATAATGTTTTCAGGGATTGCGATACCGTGAAAGCCCGCATCTCCAATATGGTATATGTCCGCACCTGCCATTTTACTTGTTAATGCAATTTGGCGAATGGTTCCTTCATCGGCACCCTCTTGGCTTGTACCAATTGTCAGCATTACCAATGCTCCTTTTGAATGAACAAAACGAACATTTTTTTCCGTTGACTCCAGAGTAATTCCTGGAACAGTTCCAGGTGCTGGCATTAAAATGACATCCGCCCCTGCGTCAACAAAGCTTTCAAGTGCTACCTCTGATATGATTCCACTTCCGGATTCATTGGCAACCCCGGCACCATGCATTTTTCCGGCAATAATAAGGCCTTCACTGCCAAATACTTCACGCGCCTTCTTAATCGCTACAACAATTTCATTATTTGTAACACCTGTTTTCGGGTTTCCAGTTAAGCAAACAAAATCAAAGCCAAGCTTTTTTGCTTCATTTAAGGATTCTTCTGTCGCCAAACGACCTTTTGGAAGTTTACTTAATTTTTCAAGCTGCTCGGCATTTGGGTCAACAGGCTCTAAATTCAAGCCAATCGGTCTACCGGTGAGCTCTTTTAGCTTCTCAACAATAGATTCGCCCTCCACAGCTTGAAAGCCCTCCACAAAAGGAGAAAAGACATCAAAATAATTAAAAATCAAGAGATCGGCACCAAATGCTGACGCCATTTCCGCATTCGTCACGGCTGGATATACTGGCTGAAAGGAACCAATGACCTCTGATAAAATAACCCTTCCCTCAGAAGCCTTAATCGATTGCTTAAGATCTTGTCCGTTCATTTTTTTGAAATCTGAGGCTGTACAATCTAAAAGTCGTTTCATGATGATACCTCCTACATTTATGTTCGAACCATTTCCACTTTATATTTATATCTGTCAGCACGGTAATAGGATTTTACAAACTCGAGTGGTTGCTGATCCTCAAGGTATGAGATTTGTTGGATATACAGGACAGGTGCTCCCACCTTTATCCCTAACACAGACGCCTCACGTTTGTGGGCAGTCGTGGCTTCCAGTTCCTGAACCCCGGACGTGATATGTAGTCCGATTTCCTCGACATAACGGAAAATGGAATGCTCTGCCACTTCCCTTGTTACACCTGGTACAAGGTCTTCTGACATATAAAAAACCTCAAAGGCAATCGGCTGCTTGTCCGCAATTCGCAAACGTTCAATTTGGTAAACCCTTGCCCCTTTTTCCACCTTTAGCTGTGAAGCGATTAAAGAGTCCGCTTCTATTAGAACAAAGCTAAGAACCTTTGTACCTGGCTCGAGCCCTCTTGAACGCATGTCCTCAGAAAAGCTCGTTAATTTCTGGATATTCTTTTCAAATTTCTTAACTGCCACAAAGGTCCCTTTTCCTCGTACCCTTTGTAAATAACCTTCATTGACGAGATTATTGATGGCATGTCTTACGGTCATCCTACTGATTTGGTACTTTTCCGCAAATTCTCTTTCAGATGGAATCATGTCTCCAGGATTTAGCTCTTTTTTTTCAATTTTTTCGCGAATTCGCTGCTCAATTTGAAAGTAGATAGGTACTGGTGAACTCTTCTTTATCACGATTAAAGCCCCTCTTTTTATCATCATCCACTAATGAAAGTGCTTCTTCGTCCGCAATAATCGTTACGTCAGGATGATTCTTTAAAACAGTAGCCGGAATCGTTTCTGTGATGTCTTCGTTGATAACTTTTTCAAGGATTTCAGCCTTTGTTTTTCCTGATACGAGCAATAGGATTTTTCTACTATTCATAATTGTTGAGATTCCCATTGTAACAGCATGTGTTGGAACTTCTTCAATGCTATTGAAAAAACGCAGATTCGCTTGTCTTGTTGATTCTTCAAGCTCAACAACATGAGTTACAGAATTGAAAGGTGTACCTGGTTCGTTAAAGCCAATATGTCCATTTACTCCAATCCCAAGCAATTGAAGGTCGACTCCGCCTAAATCCGAAATAACCTTTTCATATTTTTGGCCTTCCTCTTCATAATTATTTGCTAGCCCATTTGGAATATGGATATTTTCCTGATTAATATTGATATTTGAAAAAAGGTTTTCCATCATAAAATGGTGATAGCTATTTGGATGGTCCTTATCAATTCCTAAATATTCATCTAGATTTACTGTCTGGATGTTTTCATAGGATGTCTTATTTTGCCCGTGATCCTTAATTAGTTCCTCATATGTTCCAACTACAGTGCCGCCAGTCGCAAGACCTAATACCGAGTTTGGCTTTTCTTTTACTTGATGTGAAATCATGGCTGCTGCCAATTGGCTCATTTCTTTAAAATCCTTTACTGCTACAACTTTCATCATTATCCCTCCCTATTTGAATAAGCAAGTTTTCCTCGACAAAATGTCATGATGACCTCTAATTGATCATTCACTATCACAAGATCTGCATCCTTACCAGCCTTAATGCTTCCTTTTCGGTCAAACACATTGATTTGCTTTGCTGGATTAACAGCTGTCATTTCAGTTATATCCTGAAGTGAGCAATCTGTGAATTTCATCATGTTTCGAACTGCATCATTCAATTTTAAAATACTTCCCGCCAAGGTTCCATCTTTTAATACAGCTCTTTCCTCATTCACGATTACTTCTTGACCACCTAGGTCATACATTCCTGCGCCAAGGCATTTTGCACGCATTGCATCGGTTACAAGAATGGAGCCTTCGCTCCCTTTATTTTTATATGCAAACTTCACCATTTTGGGTGCTATATGAATCCCATCGACAATCATTTCACATTTTACTTCGTTATGTAAAAGGACAGCACCTGCTACACCTGGCTCCCGATGATGAAGTCCGCGCATGCCGTTAAATAAATGCGTAGCATGGGTAACTCCAGCTTCTATCGCTGCTTCAACTTCATCATACACCGCATCGGAATGACCAATGGAAGCAACAACACCTGTATTTTTTAAATGAGTCGTTAACTCAAGTCCTCCCGGTTCCTCTGGTGCTAATGTCACTAGTCGAATATTGTCGCCTGATAAGGTTTGCCATTCTTTAAAAAGCTCCACATCTGGGTTAATGATATTATCTGGATGCTGCGCTCCCGCTCTTTTCGGAGATAAAAATGGTCCTTCTAGATGTGCTCCTAAAATTTCTGCAGACCCAAGATTTTGCTTCGGGATAAAATCAGCAATATTGCCGATTGCGTTTTCAATATCGTCTTTTGTCTTCGTCATCGTTGTTGCTAGAAAGCTTGTCGTACCTTCCTTGGGTAACACTTTTGTCATTGTTTCTAATGCATCAGGTGTTGCGTCCATTACATCGGCACCGCTTGCCCCGTGAATATGTAGATCAATCATACCTGGAATGAGAGAGTAAGAATCATCAAAAGCGATGACTTCGTCTTTATCACTTGCATGGAAGTCAGCCATTTGACCAACCCTTGTTATCTTTTCTCCATCGATTTCAATAAATCCTTTTTCGATGATACCTTCTTCAGAATATATAGTCAGATTTGTAATAAACATGTCAATGACTCCTTTTATGTTTCTTACTGTAAGTATATCTTTCACGATAGCTAGTTGTCTATACCACTATATAATTTAGTATTTTCCCTTACTTTTCCCTTCTTATTATAAAATTATAGTGTTTTCCTTGTAAAATAATAAGAAAGGACCGTCCGTATGGACAGCCCTCCTAATCCTTCTTACTTTTCTTTACGAATTTTATGGACTTCGTCTGCAACGAATTGTACGTTTGTTCCTACGATAACTTGAATACTGTTTTTTCCAACAATATTGATACCAGGAACTCCCGTTGCTTTTATTTTTTGCTGATCGACTTTTTCCATATCTTTAACTTCTAGACGTAGACGAGTCACACAGTTATCAACTGATGTTACGTTTTCGTCTCCACCTAAGCCCTCATAAATTTGAGCTGCCATATTAGCGAATTTGGATTTACCATCTGCTTGTGTAGTTGTTTCAACCACTTCTTCGTCTTCACGACCAGGTGTTTTTAGGTTAAATTTAACGATTAAGAAACGGAATAGAACATAATAAATCACTGCTATTACAAGCCCTTGTACTAATAGCATCCAAGGCTGATTTGCAATAGGGTTTCGTAAACTTAGGAAAAAGTCAACAAAACCTGCACTAAATGCAAAGCCTGCAGTCCAATGGAATGTAGCTGCAATAAACAATGAAATACCTGTTAATGCTGCGTGTACAACATATAACGCTGGCGCTAAGAACATAAACGCAAATTCAAGTGGTTCTGTAACACCTGTGAAAAATGCTGCAAATGCTGCTGCCATTAATAAGGATGCAGCTTGTTTCTTTCTTGCTGTTTTAGCTGTGTGATACATGGCAAGCGCTGCTGCTGGTAAACCAAACATCATTACAGGGAAGAAACCAGCTTGATATCTACCAGTAATCCCTTTCTCACCAGCACCACTTAAGAAATTATTGATATCGTTAATACCAGCTACGTCAAACCAGAATACGGAGTTTAACGCGTGGTGAAGACCTGTTGGAATTAATAGTCTATTAAAGAAACCGTATAATCCAGCACCAACTGCGCCTAAATCAAGAATACCTTTACCAAATGCAACCAAACCAGAATAGATAACTGGCCATACAAATAACAGAACTAGAGACGCGACTAACATAGCAACGGATGTCAAAATTGGAACAAGTCTTTTTCCACTAAAGAAGGCTAGCGCATCCGGTAATTGTACATTACTGAAGCGGTTGTACATTATAGATGCGATAATACCAGATATAATTCCGATAAATTGGTTTTCTATTTTTCCAAACGCTGCATTAACCTCAGCTGGGTCTACCCCTTGGAGCATTGCCACTGTGTTTGTTGCAAGTAATGTTGTAACTGTTAGATACCCCACCAATCCACTTAATGCCGCTGAACCATCTTTATCCTTCGACATTCCTAATGCGACACCCACCGCAAAAAGAATGGCCATATTATCAATAATGGCTCCTCCAGCTTTTATTAAGAATGCTGCGATAGGGCTTCCTCCACCCCAGCCCTGTGGATCAATCCAATAACCAATACCCATCAAGATAGCCGCTGCTGGTAATACAGCAACCGGTAACATCAATGAACGACCAAGTTTTTGAAGATACTTCATCATGATAATAATTCCTCCTTAATTTAGTATTTTCCTTCTATTCTTTGGTCCTCTAACTCCGTAAATAAAGCATGTATAATTTCAAAAATAGGCAACGCTTACACGTTAGTGTAACCAAAGGATAGGCAGAATACTTACCGCAACTCATTTTAACACCAAGGGGATTAGTTGTCTATACCAGTTTTAGAGAAATTTTTACAAAAAATCGGCAATATTATCTACTACAATATTACTAAAGGCGTATAGATGATGGAATTTCTTTATATTACACTAGGGATAAGCCATTGATTAGGAGGTATTCCATGAAACAAGGTGATAAGGTTGTCTACAATAACGATTTGTACGAAGTACTGTACGTTTATGAAAATGGAATGTATGAGATCAAACAAATGGAATTTCTCTTCAGGGTAGAGCTCGTAAATAAGAGCGATCTCATACCTGTTGCTAGTTAACGTGTTCCCCCTTTCCTATAGGTTAAAAAAATCCATTGTTCTTGTGACAATGGATTTTCTTCGTTCCCCTATATGTTTTTTAATACCGCACGAACTGGACTCCCATCGGCCCCTTCAATTCGTAGTGGCAGTGCAATTAATTCATAATCACCTGGTTCCACTTCATCTAAGACAATCCCCTCAAGAATATATATGCCATGTCTATGTAAATGATGATGGGCTAGTAAATTTTTACTATCCAACTGATCAACTGATGGCGTATCTACGCCAATTAATTGAATTCCTTTTCCAGCTAAAAAAGAAGCGACTTCTGGTTTTAAGCTAGTAATAGTAGTCGGAAATTGGTTTCGGTTTTTCCAAGAATTTGTTCGGATTAATAATCGTCTCACACCTGATAAGTCAATTCCTTTTATGTCCTCAATTCCAATTTCTTTTTTTCCTGATACCTCAATCACTCTTGCCTTTCCCACATATAAGTCAAGCTCTAGTTCATGCACCTTTTTTCCATCATTGTCAAAGTGATAAGGCGCATCAATATGCGTTCCAATATGAGTGCTTGTTGTGATTTTTCCTACATTAACAGTTGATGCTTCCTCAATTGACCATGTTAGTTCGTATTCAAATGGAGTATCGCTCGGCCATTCCTGTGTTGTATGACTTAATGGCTGTGAAATATCAATGATTTTCATGTAATTCACCTCATGTGCTTAGGTATTTTTTTCCTTCTCTTATTTTACTCGATATTGATGCTACCGTTAAGCATCTTCACCCTTTTGACTCTCTATAATTACCACCAATACTTTATTTAAGGAAGTAGCAAAATATAAAAGTAAATCGAATCACGCAAAGGAGGAATTCAGATTGCAAAGATTTACAAAAACAGGTATAGCGATTCTTGGGTCTGCGATGCTTTTATTATCTGCGTGTAATACTAACAATGCCACAGATAATACTAACAATGCAGCAGATAATACTAACCGCTCAGCAAATGTAGAAAATGTGAATAACGGCTATATCTTAAAACAGGACCGTCCTTATCGCACAACAACGTCCAGCGATAAGTATCCACATACAACAAGTGTTCAGAATGCACAAGGCGAACAACAATATTTTCGTTTCATTAATAAAAAAATTGTAGTCCGCACACCGAACGGTACAAACGTAGTTCCGAATGGGAACTATCAGTTTACTGGTGAACAAAATAATGTGGTACCGGCACCGAACAATGTTGCTCCGGCACCAAATTCAAATTACCCAATAGGGCAAACTGCACCTGCCCCTCAGAATCGTCAGCCTGCCACGCAGCCTGCACCTGCACCTGCTCCAGCTCCAGCTCCTACAGCTGGAATTAGCAATTTTGAGAGACAGGTAATCGACCTTACAAATGCACAGCGTACGAAAAACGGCTTACCTGCCCTTAAAGCGGATACTGCATTAAGCAAAGTAGCAAAGACAAAATCAAATGATATGCAGCAAAAAAATTATTTCTCCCATACGAGTCCTACTTATGGTTCTCCATTTGATATGATGAGGGATATGGGAGTATCTTACAGAACTGCTGGGGAAAATATCGCAAAAGGACAAGCATCTCCTGATGCCGTGGTAAACGCTTGGATGAACAGTGAAGGACATCGTAAAAACATTCTGAATCCAAACTTCACCCATATTGGAGTTGGCCACCAAACGAATGGCAACTACTGGACACAAATGTTTATTGGAAAATAAGAAAAGCTTATGAACGCATCCTTAAGTGACGGATAGACCAGAGAACCGTTGGCTTCTTGAGCTAGACAAAAAAATTGGGGCAGACATATTAGAATGTCGCCCCATTTTAATTGATTACTTTTTAATTTTAACAAATTTACGCTTTCCGACTTGAACGATCATGTCGGTTGTAATTTCCAACTCTAAATGAATATCCTCTATTTTTTCACCATTCAATTTGACGCCACCGTTTTGGATCATTTTTCGCGCTTCCCCTTTAGACTTTTGTAAATCCAACTGAACAAGTAAGTCAATGATGGAGGATGTGTTTTCTCCTGACCATGTTACTTCTGGAATGTCTTCTGGGATTACTCCTTTTTGGAAGACCGTTTTAAAGTGTTCTTCAGCCTGCTGCGCCGCTTCTACACCATGGTACATTCTCACGATGGTTCTTCCAAGAAGCATTTTTGCATCACGTGGATGAAGCGTACCATTTTCGATGTTTGCTTTAATCTCATTCTTTTCATCAAGTGATAAGTCTGTAACTAAATCAAAGTATTTTGCCATCATTTCGTCCTGGATGGACATTGTTTTTCCGTACATATCATTTGGTGCCTCATCAACACCAATGTAGTTTCCTTTTGACTTAGACATCTTTTCAACGCCATCAAGTCCTTCTAAAAGTGGCAGAAGAATTACAACCTGCTTTTCTTTACCAAAATGCTCTTGTAAATGTCTTCCCATTAACACGTTGAAGTGCTGGTCATTTCCACCTAATTCAATGTCGCTTTCCAGCTCAACAGAGTCATAGCCCTGCATAAGTGGGTAGAAGAATTCATGAAGCGAAATTGGCTTTCCGGTCGCTAAACGCTCAGAGAAATCATTTCTCTCAAGCAAACGAGCAACAGTGATACTTGCTGCTAGGTTGATAATGTCTTCAAAGTTTAAGGTAGATAGCCATTTGGAGTTGTAGTGTAGCTCGACCTTCTCCATGTCTAAAATTTTTCCAAACTGCTCAAAGTATGTTTTCGCATTGTACTTAACTTCTTCATCTGTCAGTTGTTTTCGGGCAACGGATTTACCGGTTGGGTCCCCAATTTTTCCTGTAAAGTCGCCAATTAGAAGCTGGACTACATGTCCGTTTTCTTGGAATTGTTTTAATTTGTTTAATACCACAGTATGCCCTAAATGAACATCTGGCGCTGATGGATCAAGGCCTAGCTTTACTTTTAGTGGTTGGTTTGTAACAATGGATTTTGCAATTTTTTGTTTTAGCTCATGCGAAGGAACTATTTCCTGTACACCATTTGCATAGATGTCAAATTGTCTTTCTAGATCTATTTTTTGTTCTTCTGTTAACTGCTCGATAAAGTTCTCCATTGCAGTTTTCCTCCTGGTTTGTGATTTTATTTATAATGTTTTTTACTAACCTATAAGGTCTTCGATTCAAAAGAAATTAGGTCTCGGACATTTTTTCTAGCGTTGGATGTTTTTTTGTCTTTGAGACATCTGGTCGAAGACATTTTCACCTGAAGTCGGCTAATTTTTGTCTTCGAGACACTGCTTCAAAGACATTTCGGCATTATCATGACTTACTTTTGTCTCCGAGACACCTTCTCAGAGACAATTCTGATTGACATCGACCTTCTTTTGTCCCCGAGACACCTTCTCAAAGACATTTCTGCTTGACTATGACCTACTTTTGTCCCCGAAACAGCATCTCAAAGAAATTTCTGTTTGACAGCGACCCACTTTTGTCCTCGAGACTGCCTCTCAGAGACATTTACCTCTAATTCCGGCATCCTTTTGTCCATGAAACACCCGCTGAAAGACAATTCTTCATGATCCCAAAAGATTTTTGTCTCCGAGACACCTGTTCAGTGACAATTCCCTCGAATTTCAGCATCCTTTTGTCCATGAGACCGGAATCAAGCCTCCAAAAAAAAACATAAAAAACCACGCCCCTAAAAAAGGGACGTGGTTGCACGCGGTACCACCCTTGTTTGAAGATATGCATCTTCCGCTCCATTCGAATAACGGCTCGTCCGTTCTTTGCTAGTTGCCTTTCGGGTTCACAAAGAAAGCTCAAGGAGGTAATTCGCATTTTATCTTTGTTCCGGTTTTCACCAACCACCGGCTCTCTGGTACAGGGAGATAAATTGCTACTGATTCCTATCATCACTTAACTATTTCAATATATACAGGTTATTGTATCGAATCGTCCAATAATTAACAAGCAAAAATCCACTTCCTTTTTCTACATAAAAAAAGAAGTGGATTGGAAGCGCTTTAATAACTATTGTTGTAAAATTAAATTTCCCGCAAATGTTATATTTTGAATTGTAACCGGGAGGCCGCCCGCTGGCGTGTTTAGTAATACCTTTTCGCCCACTTTTCGCAATAATAATTGTCTTCCGACTGGCGATAAAAATGATATACAACCTGTATCCGGGTCTATTTGATTTGGCAAACAAATTATATAATCCTCATAATCATTTTCCCCATCAAACATAACCGTTACCTTTGTTCCGATAAAAACCATTGGTAAAGATTCAGCCACTTCATTTTTCAAGTAACTTTTAAGCTCATTATTATAAGAACTAAAAAAGTTCTGGTTCCTTTCCTTAAGTGGTGTGGAGGATAAATAGAGATTTTTTAATTCCTGAAAGTTTGTGTCAATAAACTTGATCTGCTCCACAAAGTAATCCTTATGGCTCATAGTATGTATCCTCCTTACTAGGATCAAACACATTGCAAAATTTCATTTCCACCTTCATTTTTTATTTCCCCTTCCCTTTTTTGAATATAAAAATGTAGACCTTCCTCAAACTGAGAAAGGCCTACCATACATTTCCAATAATATCATATTTATTCCAACAAAACTAGTTATCTCGTAATCTGTTTATTCGGCAAAATTTGTGCAACAACATAAAAAAGCAGCTACCCGAAGATAGCTGCTTAATCCACTTTTAACTATGCAACAACAAGTCTTATTTTATTTTCAGACGGATCTTTTGTAACCATGACTCCGTCCTCTTCTTGGACATATGCGCCAATTTTCTTCAGGTTTTCGACTGTTGTTTGTAAGGCATTTTCGTTAGGCAGTACAAGTGTGAACGAATTAATTCCGGCACTATTTTCAGATGGTGCAGGTGCACCTACGCCATTCCATGTGTTAAGTCCAATGTGGTGGTGGTAGCCTCCTGTTGAAATGAATAATGCCATGCCTCCATAACGAGTAACAACATCAAAACCAAGACCTTTTGTATAGAAATCTTCCGTTTTTGCCAACTCAGATACATGCATATGAACATGACCCATTACTGTACCTTCTGGAAGTCCGGTCCATTTTTCACCATTTGCCGCCTCAAGTACACCTTGGCCATCAAGTGGATCTGTCACCATTTTTACTTCACCATTATTCCATTCCCATTCTGTGTCAGGACGGTCTCTGTAAATTTCAATTCCATTTCCATCTGGATCATCTAAATAGAGAGCTTCACTTACTGCGTGGTCTGATGCTCCAATTCGAACATTATTTTGGACGAAATGATAAAGTATTTTTCCTAAGTCCACTCGGGTTGGTAAAAGCAATGCAAAATGGTAAAGCCCTGTTCGGCGTGGCTCTTTTGGTGTAATGCCGTCAGGCTGTTCAATAGATAACAACGGTGTTTTGCCATCCGCAGTTAAAAGCGCTTTTCTTTCAGACTGCTCTAATACTTTAAATCCAATTGTATTTTGATAAAATGTTAAAGAACGTTGTAAATCGGTTACCTTTAAGTCTACAAGACCTACAAATGTATATGGTGGGCGTTGATATTTCATTTTTAAGTGCCTCCTGATTTTTATTAGTAACTTACTTTATGTAAGTAATTATATTTTTGTAATTAAATTATGTCAAGTATGTTTATTATTTATTACAATGCGCTATAATATATTCATAGGGGTGAAGGAAATATGGATACAAATATAATTTGTCCTAAATTCGAAAAAGCTATGAATTTAATTGGGCAACGGTGGACAGGACTTGTCATTTTCCAACTTCTCAACGGTCCACAGCGTTTTTGCACGATTGAATCTTCAATTGGAATCAGTGGAAGAGTTCTTTCAGAAAGACTTAAGGATCTAGAGAATCAAGGAATCGTTAAGCGAGACGTATACCCAGAAACCCCTGTACGTATTGAATATTCATTAACTGAAAAAGGGTTGGCCCTAAAATCTTTAATGGATGAAATCCAAAAATGGTCGCAGGACTGGGTTAAAATAGATTCATAAATCATCAAGTTTAAGCGGATTGTATTAAATGCAATCTGCTTTTTTCTTTTTATAAGCCTCTGGTCTTATTTAGAAATATATCGGTGGTGCGTTACATCATTCTCTTTCTTCTTTTATGATAAGGATAGAATAAATGATAAAGGCAGGTTAGAAAAAATGAAGAAAATATTAATTATATTTTTCGTTCTTATTGGAGCTTATTTATTGATAACAAATCTGTACCGTATTCCTGGGCTTCCTTTTGGGAATTCTGGAGACTCCGCCAAAGTTACCGAAAAAATTGACGAGATTGAAATTGATATTTCGTCGATTAGCACAACTGTTATTCCTGAAAACCGCGACGACGTGGAAGCTGAACTGAAAGGAAAAGGCGAAGTGCATGTCTCAAAAAGTGGTGACAAGATAGAGGTCACTTATGAACGTGGATTTTTTAACTGGGGCTCGCTCCCTTTCTTTAATAATTCAAAACTAACTGTGTATATCCCTGAAGATTATGATCAAGATCTATCATTTAGAGTCGGTTCTGGCCATTTGGAATTTGACGGCGCCTCAATGGAGATAAACGAGCTATCTGCAGATGTCCATTCTGGAAATATGAGATTGGAAAACCTAACTGTAGAAACATTTACTCACAACGTTGCTTCCGGAAATTCCAGTATTGATAAGCTTACTACAAAAAGTGGGGAAATCGATGTTCGCTCTGGTAACGTGACAGTGGATGAATACATTGGGAAACTAGAAGCCGAAGTCCACTCTGGACGTTTAAAAACAACGATTTCAGACCTCACGGATTCAATTGATGCAAGCGTAAACTCAGGGCTACTTGATCTTGACCTACCAAATGATGCTGACTTTATATTAAAAGGTAAATCAAATAGCGGCCATATTTCCAACAATTTCTCCCTTGATGATTCCACAAGGGATAAAGGGAATATTGAAGGAAAACACGGTGCTGGCACCTATGATATAAATATTGAAGTAAACAGCGGAATAGCAACTATTAGATAAAGCAAAAAGCGCTCGTAGCTGGGCGCTTTTGCTGATTCTTCCTACTATTACTGATAGGCTTGAACCCCACATCAATTCCAAATCCACAATCCCATAGCCCTGCTTTTGTCGCATCCCCCTCTCTTCAATCTAAACACTGAAAATTCTTATGGAAAGAGTAATTAATAATTTTAACTTGATTTTAAAAATGTACTGACAAAATTTTCAATCTATTTTATTATTATACTTATAAGCATCAATAAGGTAAAAATGACCAGTTCGTGAAACTTGCGCAAGACAAAAGAATCAATGTAAAATAATAAAATAAACGATAATTTACGTGAATAATTTTCATAAGTATAGGATATAATGTTTTTATTTTAACCTCTAAATAATAATATAAAACTCTGAGAGGAGAATTGCCATGACTGCCAATAACGAATCCAAAAAAGAGATCACGGTTAATTCAACTGTCCAGTTAAAAGGGATAGTAAAAGCAATATTTAACGATTCCATCCATGTACAAATCGGAGGAAAAATTATTACACTTCCCGCTTCAAACCTTTTAAAACAAAACAAACCATTAACCTAAAAACAGGAAAAGGAATACCACATTATTAACTGGTATTCCTTTTTATATTTCAAATGCGCCTTGGCGTATTTGCGCCCGATTTTTTTCGAGCAAGCTCGAAAAGTTTCCATTGAAAAATCGAGGCATCCGCCGGAGGCTTTAACTTTATTCAGTTGGGGTTTGAACCCCAACTGAATAAAGTTAATGGAAAGGGTTATAAAATCGGTTCCCATCATGAAAAGTCACAATCATAGAGATTATTAATATGGCAATGAATATAACCACCGTCACATAATCGGCTATTTGAAAGGAGCGTAAACTATACCAGGTACGCTTTTTGTTTTTTCCGAATCCTCGTAGTTCCATGGCATTACTGATTGTTTCTATTTTGTCCAGGCTCGATAGGATTAAAGGGATAAGAATGGAAGCTACATTTTTTATTCGCTTATGTAGCCGCTCATTCTTCGACATATCAATCCCTCTTGCTTGCTGAGAACGTGCGATGTTCCAAAAGTCTCTTTGAACCTCCGGAATGTAGCGCAAAGCAAGTGCAACCGCATAAGAAATCCGATAGCTAATGCCGACGCGATTTAGGGATGCAGCAAATTCGCTTGGGTTTGTTGTCACAATAAATAATAATGCCGCTGGAATAACTGTAAAATACTTAATTGTAATATTAAACTGGTAAAACAACTGCTCAAGTGTAATATTATATCTTCCGACAAACTCAACTAACACATGACTCGTCCCATAAATATTTACTCCCTCTTGAGGAGAAAAAGCATAGATAGCAAGATTATTCAACAACAAGAATAATAAGATAAACAGAAGGACAAACGAAATCTCCTTTAGCTTAATTTTAGAAACTAGAAAAATAAAAAGGCTAAATCCAAATAAAAAAAGGAGAATTCGTGTATCATAGGTCAACATTGCAGCAGAAGACCACAATAATAAGCAAATTAGCTTTGTCGCACCAGTAAGTTGATGAACAGCTGACTTGCGCTCAATATAATATAGCATCTCTACTGCCATGTTTTCCGTACCTCCTTATCATATGCAATAAAACGTTCAACAAATTCAAGAGGTTCATCTATTCCTGCTCGTTTTGCTAATTCAAATAAGGAAGTTTCCTTTAAGTTAGCTTGTTTAATAATCTGAGAATCTGTTAACACCCTTGTAGCAGATTGATCGGCGATTTTTTCTCCTCCTGCTATCACAATTGCACGTGGTGTATACTCAAGCATTAAATGCATGTCATGCGTAATCATAATAATCGTCATACCCTGTTTGTTTAACCCCACAAGAAACTCCATAATTTCTGTATAATGACGGAGATCTTGCCCTGCCGTAGGCTCATCTAAAATAATGATTTCAGGCTCTAAAACAAGAATAGAAGCAATGGTAACGCGCTTTTTTTGTCCAAAGCTGAGCGCAGAAATCGGCCATTTTCTAAACGGATAAAGGCCGCACACCTTGAGCGTTTTCTCAACCCGTTCCCTAACCTCATCCTCCGGTAAACTACGGATGACAAGTCCTAGTGCAACTTCATCGTAAATCATATGCTTTGAAATCATATGATTTGGATTTTGCATAACCATCCCAATCCGTAATGACCGTTCTTTTATCGTATCTTTGGTAATGTCCTGGCCTGAAAAAAAAATTCTCCCTGAACTAGGTTTTTCAAAACCGCAAATAAGTTTTGAAAGAGTAGATTTTCCAGCCCCATTTTTTCCAACAATACTTACCATCTCACCTTTTTCAATTGTAAAGGACAAATCTCGTATTGTTTCAATACCTTGTTCATAGCTAAAGGATACATGTTCTAACTCTAAGATAGGAGTAGTCTTCTCTCGCCCTATAGGAGTTGCAACCTGTTCAAACCACTCTGTTAATCTTTCCTTACATGCATCCACATCAAAGGAAGGAAGATATGCTGGTTTCATTTCTTTAGTTATATTGCAGCCTGCATACTTTACTGCTTTAACATACAATGGTTCTCGTATATGTCGTTCCTCTAAAATTGGTTTGGACAAAAGCTCATCTGGGTTCATGTCACCGACAATTTTTCCTTCATCCACGACAATTATTCGATCTACGTGGCGATACAGAACATCCTCTAAGCGATGTTCTATTATCACTACTGTTGTATTCGTTTCTTTTTGAATCCGATCGATTAGATCAATTGCATGTTGACCAGTTGCTGGGTCAAGGTTCGCTAATGGTTCGTCAAAGAGAAGGACTGATACTTGATCGACCATCACTCCTGCCAAGGATACCCTTTGCTTTTGTCCTCCAGAAAGCTGGTGAAGAGATGACTGCAAGTATCCCTCCATTTCCACCATTTTTGATACTTCCGCTACGGTTTCAAACATACTTTTTTGTGGCACACAATCATTTTCTAAAGCAAAAGCAATATCCTCCCCAACCGAGAGTCCAATAAATTGCCCATCTGGATCCTGTAATACAGTGCCAACCATCTTTGATAATGTAAAAATATCTAAGTCCTTTGCTTCTTTCCCGTTAATCCGAAGACTACCTTGAATACTCCCTTTATAAGAAAAGGGAACAAGCCCGTTCATGCAATTTCCAATCGTGCTTTTCCCTGATCCTGATGGCCCAACAATTAATACCTTCTCACCTTCATATATTTTAAGATTAATATCCCGAAGAGTAGGCTCTGCTTGGCTACGATATGTAAAGCTATAATTCAAAAATTCGATAACAGGTTGTTTCATCATACTACTCTCCCAGCAAACTATAGGCTACACTTTATAAATCCTTCGTTAAGCTTCCACTTTTACTTCTTGTTTTCGCATAAGCAATTAATAAAATGGTACCAATGACTCCGACAGTTATCATATTTGAAACCCCTGCTACTAGACCTTGAACATACACCTTATTTGCTGGTTCAGCATAAATCCAAATATCCAATGTCGGTGCAACAACAAACCAGCCAATTGCCTGTGCGATAACCTGAACAATATTGAAAGTCACAATTTTCTTTGCATTTATAATTCCAGATTCAATATCAATTTTGTTTTTAACGAGCCCAAATATAAATCCTACTAGCATTGAGACAATAACCCAGCTCCACCAAATTGAACCCCACGTAATGGCATCGTTTAATGTATGGCCGATCAATCCAATTAAGGCACCTGCTATAGGACCAAACACAACAGCCATAAGGGCCAAGAATGCATATGACGTTTGAACCGTTGTATCAGGTATCGGTGTTGGAAGTGCAACAAATTTCGCTAAAATCACAAAAACAGCAGCACCAATGCCAATCGCAACAATCGTTTTAACAGACAAGCCTTTCATTAATCTCCTACCTCCTATAAATATATTTAATTTACACAATATTTAATTATATACGTTTTTCAGAATTTTACGAATAAAAATTTTCCAATTCACACCAGTCTCGATATGATAAGCCTTAGCAAATGAACCTTGGTTGATGGCAACTCCGATTTTATCAAGAGAATTAATAAACAATAACGGTTCGCCAAGATGGCTATCTGCAAATGAGCGGCCATATGTCATAATATTTTTATATACTTGGCGAGTTTCATTTTCGATGGTCACTTCGAAATGATCTCCATACTCCACATTCAGTTGGTTGAAAGTCTCGCGCTCAATATTCGTCCATAGATTACCAAAACGAATATCAAGAATATCAATCGTGCCTAAGACACTATCCTCTTGAACAGTTGCCTCTGTTATCTCTAACTCAACAAGAGAATCAACAGGAACAAGGGGTCCAACCTCTTCATATGAAATCAAACCGGATGCAAGTCTTGCCCCCGTATAGGCATAGACATCTCTACCATGAAACGTATAAGACTCTCCTGAAAAAGGTAAACGATTTATACTTTCATCAATGATCCTCACTTCTTGAATACCGAGTTTTTTCTGTATATGTGTGACCGTACCATTATCTGGTGTGGCAATGTATTGATTTGATCCTGTCCTTACCACGATACTTCTTCGATTTGAACCGACACCAGGGTCAACAACCGATACAAAAACTGTGCCTTCTGGCCAGTAGGAAATCGTCTGATATAGCCGATAAGAGCCTTCCCATATATTAAATTGCGGAATGTCGTGAGTTAGATCAAAAATCCGAAGTGACTGGTCCACTGAGATTGCCACACCGTACATTGCACTTACAGCACCATCACTTAATCCAAAGTCCGTTTGTAATACTAGATGATTTGTCACAATAAATTCCTCCAACTTTTGTATTTGGTTTCGGGTAAATACCTTTTTGAAATATAAAAAAACCACGTCATTATCAAATACGATAAGGACGTGGTTTATCTCACGTGGTACCACCTTAATTCACTGTTTGCTCACACAAACAGTCTCTGCAAGTACGTGGGTCTGTCAAAGCCCATATACTGTGGTATTGATAACGAGTACCAAATCTCGTCGGAACCTACTCATAACAATCGTTACTTTCAGCACGAAACTCAGAGGCCATTGTTCAGATTCGTATTTTTGCTTCTTTTCAGCTACCGAAGCTCTCTGTGTAAAATAGCTAAATCCTACTTTTTCTCTTCATCGTCTTTACTTAAGGTTGTTATTAATTAGTAATTATAACCAGTATTGTCTTTTATTGCAATCGAGATTTTTGAAAAAATTCCTGTTTTATATTTCCCTTAATGCCTGTGAAATATCCGCCTTCAGGTCCTCAATATGCTCTAACCCAACAGAATAGCGGACAAAATTGGCTGGAATACCAGCTGTTTTCATTTGTTCTTCATTCATGGCTCCTTCCCACATCGCCGCGGTATGGACAACTAATGAATCTACTCCACCTAAGCTAACTGCATTGGTTGAAAGTTGCAACGCTGATACAAATCTCTGGGTTGCTGCATAATCTCCCTTAACCGCAAACGCAATGACTGCCCCGAAGTCTTTCATTTGTTTTTTGGCGAGCTCGTGCTGAGGATGACTCGATAGACCTGGATAATACACTTTTTCGATTTGAGGCTGTACCTCCAAAAATTCAGCTAATGCTAATGCGTTCGAATTGATCCGTTCCATCCTTAATGGAAATGTCCTAAGGCCTCTTAACAATAACCATGCATCCATCGGTGACAGGACTGAACCTATTGATGTATGTGTATCCCAAATTTTTTCTGCATGCTCAAAGCTTGTACAGATGACACCAGCTGTTATATCGTGATGTCCCCCAAGATACTTTGTTGCACTATGTACTACAATATCAACACCCACATCATGTGGTCGTTGATTAAGTGGTGATGCAAATGTATTATCTGCAACAACGATAATATCCTGTTTCTTTGCTAACCCTACAACTGCTTCAAGGTCTGTTAAAACCAAGGTTGGATTAGCAGGAGTTTCAAGCATAATCAGCTTTGTGTTGGGTCGAATCGCCTCTTCAAATGCCGAGATATCAGATTGCTCTACTACTGTTACTCTACACCAAAGCGTGGAAGCATCTCATCCATAATTTTTGCCGTACTCATATAGTGTCTTGTTTGTGCAATGACATGGTCGCCCGCAGAAACTAATGCCAAGATTGTAGTCGCTATAGCTCCCATTCCAGACCCTGTTATGAGGGCTGTTTCAGTTCCTTCAAGATCTGCCATTATTTTATTCACTCGTTCATGAAGTGGATTTCCATAGCGAGTATAGTAGCTTGGGTGAAGAGGTGTTCCTGCCATTTCTGCAAAATCAGCCGAATCTTCTGCCCTAAATGTTGATGAATAATAAATAGCTGGTGAAACGCTCTTTTCCTTTTTTGCCCATTCATGGTCGCCATGTAATACGAGTGTTTCATCATTAAAGTTTCGAGGTTTATTAATGGTCATTTTCTATTTGCCAAACTCCTTTTTATATAATTCTATATTTTTAGTATTTTTATTTCAATGAATATCTCTTTTCAAATAAAAAGTGCCTGTCACCATAGTTTTTATCCTAAAGTGTCAGGCACTGTTAAATATAACCTACGAAAACCATTAAATCATTGATTTCTTCAGATTTCGTAAATATCGATAGCGGATCAACACAAAGTAAATCACTTGAGCAATTAAAAATACAATAAGCACTTGAATGACTTCTTTGGCAATGGAAAGCTGAAAGAAGCTTTGCAGTGCCATAAAGGCAAATCCACTATGCACGAATGCAACAAAGATTGGTACAAAGAATAGTAATGCGAGCTGGCTTGTCACGATTCGGCTGAGTTCCCCATCGGTCAATCCAACCTTTTGAATCGTCAAATACTGTCTAGCATCATACTCTAAATCTGCATATAACCTAAAGTACAAGAAGCTTCCTGCAGCTAGAAAGAATACTGCACCGATAAGCAAAGCAACAAAAAACATCATCTGATACATACTTCCCATTTGCTCATGAATCGTTCCTCTTACAATCATCCCAAAAGGATGTTCCTCAGATGGAAATGCAACTCCGTCTTCAACGAGATTCCCTGCCATTCCAGCTGTTTTTTCAATCTCTTCTGTATAAAAGCCAGTATATAATTCTTCATTTTTCGCCTCTAATTTTTCATACAACTCATCGCCGACAATTATCCCCGTGTCCTGAACCAACTGAAATGGGAATACGACATGTTCTGAAAACTCCATTGGACTAATCTCAATTCCACCCTTCTCCAGCACATACGTATCTGGACTTTGATTTTCAAGAGCCGACTGTCTTAGGCTTAGGACTTCATTACCCTCAAGCGGCTTTTCTTTAAAATCATATCCCGCTTCTTTAGCAATCAATTCATAACCCAAAAAAGAAATGACCGCAAGCTGGTCTTCAGGATATTGAGATGTAGATGAAGCCATCTCGACTATCTTAATTTGCGCCTCAATTGAAGTGTAGGTAACTTCTCTCTCTTTTAGTTCATCCTTGATTTGACCAAGGTTTTGCTTGTGAATTGGATCCGAAGGCATCCGTCTTGTTGTCCCTGTTGTCGGCTGTATTATTACTATTTAGTTATTATTTGGCAGTAACTATAAAAAAAATCGGTGTGGCTTACGAAACATTACATTTTGTAAGCCACACCGATCATTTCTCAACTATAGAATTGGAGATAAAAGTCTTGAAATTGATTCCTTGAACTTTATGTTAACTCCTCTTTTTTCGTATTCTTCATATGTGAGCAGTTTGGAGAGCTTGATATCCTCTTTAAAAATGTCTGTAAGCTCTTCAGAAATGTTCTCATCATACAAAAAGGCATTTACTTCAAAATTAAGTCGGAAGCTCCTGACGTCGATATTCGCTGTACCGACTGAAGAAATCTCCTCGTCGACCACAAGTGTTTTTGAATGAATAAAGCCATTACTGTAGATATAGACATTTGCTCCAACTGGGAGCAATTCCCCAATATGCGAAAGAGTTGCCCAATAAACAAAAGGATGGTCCGGTTTATCCGGAATCATAATATTCACTTCCACCCCTGAAAGGCATGCTACACGTAACGCATCCAGTAAGCTTTTATCTGGTATAAAATAAGGTGTCTGCATATAAATCCTTTTTTTAGCTGAGTAGATCATTTTGATATAAGCATTTTTAATCTGCTCAAAGTCCGTATCCGGGCCACTGGTCACTATTTGAACCCCGACATTGCCAAGTCTGACATTCTCAATTGGAAAAAGTTCAGGATCATACATAATATCAAAATCACGAGATGCTTGGTTCCAGTCTAAAATAAACCGAACCTGCATCGTGTCAACAGCGGTTCCCCTTATACGCAAATGGGTATCTCGCCAATACCCAAACCTAGAATTCAACCCAAGGTACTCATCCCCTACATTAAAGCCACCGACATATCCTACCTTTCCATCAATAATGACCAATTTTCGATGGTTTCGGAAATTCATCCGCAAATTGATAAACCTTAGTTTCGAAGGAAAAAATACCTCGACCAGGCCACCAGCTTCACGAAATTCTTTAAAAAACCTTTTTGTCAATGACCTAGAACCTAGCTCATCATAAAGGACACGGACTATAACGCCCTCCTTAACTTTCCTTGTTAAATGCGCCATTAATTTTTGGCCAAGATTGTCATTTTTAATAATGTAATATTGCAAATGAATCGATTCTCTTGCAGCTTCAATATCTTCGAATAAACGTCGATATTTCTCTTGCCCATCTGTAAAAACTTCTACCGCATTATTTTTCGTAAACAAGGCATTCGCATTAACAAGGTTCATATATATAAGGTCTTGATTATCTTGTGTAATCCGATTGTTAAATAGGAATTTTTGAGTTCGTAACAGTTCCTTTTGCTTCTCTAGTACCTCTTCTATCCCGCTCTTTTTTAAATCATCCCATTGAAAAAGGTGGTCGCGCGTTAAATTTCTGCCTAAAATCAAATACAAAATAAAGCCGGCTACCGGAATAAAGAAAAGGACTAATAGCCACGCCCAAGTAGAGCTTGCATCTCTTCTTTCACGAAAGATGACAACCACGGCAAATACAATGTTTAAGACCAAAACTAACCCTAATAAAAATGAAGTAATATTTACCATATTTTCCTCTCTCACCCGATTCATTCTACATTTCAATATACTATATTTCAGAATGTTTATGAAATAATAAGCTACATACACGATTCTAGGCTTAGCTTAATACCCCTATCGTTTTTATTTCCGTTCTATAAACTTTATGGTAATTCTATGGTTTTTATTTTCATTTTATTGGCTTCATTTCAATTCTATGGTTTTTAGCAGTCTAAAATTTTTTAAGAACAAGAAACCTGGCTTTTTTCCAGCCAGGTTCCTAACACTAATGAATATTTTTATCTACATACCGGCCATAGTCCGGAATTGCGATTTGATCAAAGTCCCTAACCAATCTATCTAAGGATTCTTGCAACAGCTCACCGGTCATTGGCAAACCATGCCCCGTAACGGCAACATTCGGCTTAAGCCCCGACAATATTTCAACTGATTTTTTCGCTTCCTGCCAATCTGTTGTTAAGTATCTCGGTGGACCACTAATTTCCTGCTCTTGTGTAATCACCTTATACAAAAATTCCTGTCTCACTGTTACAAACGCATCTCCAACAATTAAGGCACGATCTTCATCACGAAAAAAGGATACATGTCCGGGCGTATGCCCCGGTGTATGGAGCCAACGAAATTCTGGCAAATGTGGAACTGTCCCGTCTGCAGGTAGCTTTTCCACATGGCTTCCTAACTGTATTGGCTCATTTGGAAATAGTGGCGACATCTTCGCAACCATTCCCCCTTCTACCGTCGAATCGGGTTCAGGATAGCTTTTTTGCCCTGTTAAAAAAGGCATTTCCAGCTCATGCGCGTAAACAGGCACATCCCAGTGCTCAACTAATTCAATGATTGCGCCAACATGATCAAAATGACCATGTGTTAACAGAATTGCCTTCGGGCGACTATCCTTGCCAAAGCGTTCTTCACAAACTGCTATTATTTCCTCTGCAGAGCCCGGCATACCCGCATCCACAATTACAAAGTCCGATGTACCAGGCTCGCCGACTAACACAAAATTTACAATTTGGATGGTATGACAATAAAGATCTGGCAGGACCTGCATCCCAACCCCACTGCCAATAGAGGTCGCAGGAATAAATTTATAATCACTTCCATATTGCATGTCCTTCTCCATGAAGATCCCCCTTACACTTTTTTACATACTGATAGTGTTTCACAGGATCGGTATTTTATTAATAACGAAGGACCACTACATTATTCACCTAGGTTTGACAACCACTGTTTTAATTTACTCTTTGGATAGTAGACTGTTCCATTTAATACGATATGCGGGATATCCGGATGCTCTTTTATTAATTCCTTTGCATCCTCTTTCGATACCCCAATATGATAATAGATGTCCTTTTCCTTTATTAGTTCATATAAATCCTCATCATCAAGTTTATCCATGACACCTTTGGCTTCAGGATTTTTGAAGTTTTTCAAGCCTTCTCCAATGAAATAACCAGCAGCCGCAATTCCGATGCCTAAAAATAAAAAATCCATACTTCCACCTACTTTGTACAATTTAAGATCTAATCCACTTCCATATTTCCTTAGGTGATGCATTTTTACCATACATGAGAATTCCTGTTTTAAAGATTTTCCCCGCAAGCTTCATAAATAACCATATACTTACGATTAAAATCGATAAAGAAAGGAGAATTTCAATCCATGGCCATTCTTCTAATAAAGTGAGGCGTAATAACAACACCCCTGGTGCTGAGAACGGAATATAGGTTCCAATTTGCGCAAACATCCCACTAGGGTCACCTACTACTGGACCGATAAAAATAAAAGGTAAAAATGGTAGCATCATAACCATCCCTTGAAAATTACCTGCAGAAGACATGTCTGCCATTGTTGCGCCGACTCCAACAAATAGCGCAGCAAATAGGAGGTAACCTAAGACCGCAATCAAAACAAATAACAGAACTTCGGGTACAAATAAATATTCTAGAATTGGAATATCAAACTTCCACATTGCAATCGGTATACCAAACCCAAGAAAAATAACAGCCTGCACCATACCGAGAATGAAATAGCCAATAATTTTTCCTTGCATTAATTCTCCATGGGTCAAAGAAGACAATACAATCTCCGCAACTTTATCCTTCTTCTCCTGTGAAGCACTTTGAAAAATATACATTCCCGAAAAGATGATTGACAACAGAATGATACCCGCAAAGGCTCCCGGAATAATTCGCTCCATGGTATCATCCCCCAATAGCGAATCCTCTTCTGCAACAACGCCTTCCTCAACGATTGAGGATTCTGCAAATGTCAGTTGTTTGGAAATCACTGATAGCTGTTCTTCTGTCAGCCCTAACTTTTGCATTTGTAGTGATTTTAAAGGAACTTCTAAAACCTGAACCTGATTCATAAAGAATGGACTTATCTCTTCACTAGTGTGGACTGGAATCACGCCATTTTCGATGCTTTCTTGGTCAATTAGGATATACGCAGTATCCTCTGCTTCTTTTATCTCATCCACGATTTCTTCTTCACCTAGATCCGTGGCTTCAAGTTCCCAATTCAGTCCATGGGCTGCAACTGTATCTTCAAAAATTTCAAAAACACCTAATTCATCATGGATTAATACATGGGTTACAGGCTCTTCCGCATCTTCACTACCAAAAATACTTCCCAAGAACATGAATCCTAAAAAGAGGGCTGGTGTCAAAAATAGACCGATCAAGAAGGATTTGTTTTTCAAATTCCTTTTAACTTCCCACTTGGCTACCTTCATAGCATTACGCATTGATACCAGCCTCCTCTCTCAGCATGTTCTTATCTGTGGCGATATCGATAAATATTTCATGTAACGAAATCCGATCAATGGATAATTCGTTAATTTCCAGCTGATCAGGTAAATGCTTTAGCCAGTTTGCTACTTGCACATCCTTAGTGAGGTATAAAATCGATGTATCCTCTTGCTGCTCTACACGTTGGACATCGGGAAGACCTTGAAGGCTTTCTATTTTATTTCTACCTCGAATCGTACATTTAAAATTGGCATACTCTTTTTTCACATTATCCATTGAACCATAGATGACCTTTTGTCCGCGATGGATTAGAAATAACCGATCGCACATTTCCTCAACTAGATTCATTTGATGAGAGGATAATAGAATGGCTGTACCGCCTTTTGCAAGATTCCGTATCTCCTCTTTAAATAATTCCTGGCTGACTGGATCAAGCCCAGAAAATGGCTCGTCAAGGATTAGAAATTCGGGTTCATGTAGGATAGAAGCGATAAATTGTACCTTTTGCCCCATCCCCTTCGATAGTTCCTCTACCGAAGAATTTTCTTTCCCCTCTAACCCAAATTTCTTTAAGTATGTAAGAGCACGTTCCTTTGCCTTTTTGACAGGATAATCCTTTAGCTCCGCGAAATATAAAAGGATATCCATTACCTTAACATTTTTATAGAGCCCACGTTCCTCTGGTAAATATCCGATTTTGTTACGAGGAATTTGTTTATGACCCTGGAAGGTGATTGCACCCTCATCGGGATACATAATGCCCATTATATTACGGATGGTTGTTGATTTCCCCGCCCCGTTTGGACCAAGAATGGCCATAATTTCCCCCTTAAAAACTTCAAAAGAAATATCCTTTAGCACCTCTACATTTTTAAAGGACTTTTTTAAATGATCCACCTTTAGAAAAGCTTCCATATGTTTTCCTCCTATCCCTACTGATTTCCCCTAAAAGACCGGTCAACAAAATTCTCTTTTTCTCTACAGGTATGTACGTTTTATCTTGTAAAAAAGTTTCATGCAAACAAAAAGAACCGGCGCACACCGGTTCTTTTACTTATGTTTTTATTCGTTTTGGATAATGAAAAATCATCCGTAGTATCGTGTAAAATAGTAATACAAATACAATTGTATTCACAATCCAATGGGTACCAATCAGTAAATTAGCAACCGCAAAAATGATAATTGGTTTTGTTAACGCGAACGCGCACATTTTCCATAGAAATTGAAATTTCAACTGGCGGTGTATGAGTTTGCTGACTCCTACCCCTAATCCCGCTAATACAGAAATCCCCGCAATTCCTAAAAACAGCATTAAAAACGGATAAAATAATAGGACTTGAATGATATATATATTTTGAGGGATGTCGCTTTCCTTATAGGAGTCATCCAAAAGTAAATTGATTTCTATTGGAAGTGCCACGATAAACAATAATAACAAGAGAAAAAGAATCGTATTTCTCATTTCCAGCTTATTTAGTCGCTTCATCGCTGCCTTATCTGGTAATCGTAAACTATCCATAAATGTCGACATGAGTTTCACGTAGAGCCACTCGCTTCGTTTAAAATGGTTTAACTTAAAGATACCTTTCTACAAGAAGAAAGGTATCCAATCAAATCAAATACGCCTTTGCGTATTTGCGCCCAGATTTTTTCGAGTTTGCTCGAAAAATTTCCTTTGAAAATCTGTGGCATCCGCCGGAGGCATTAACTTTAATAAGCAGAAGTAGGAACTTCTGCTTATTAAAGTTACTTATAAAATTCGTCAGGAATATTGCCGAATTTACGGTTGTGATAAAGTAGCGGAGGCTTGCTGTAGTTTTCAATCTCAACCACTTCACCAATTAAAATCGTATGGTCACCCGCTTCAACTGTCTTAAAGGTTTTACAGTGTAAAACCCCTGAAGCTCCCTTCAAGATTGGAAGGTTGTTATCTGACATCTCCCATTCACAGTTCGCAAATCGATCTGTACCCTTGCTTGCAAAAAGGGCACAAATATCCCCTTGATCACCAGCTAGTATATGTACCGCAAATTTATCTGTTTTTGTAAAAATATCGTAAGTAGATACTCTTTTATCAATGGACCACAATATCAATGTCGGATCCAACGAAACAGAGGCAAATGAATTTACCGTAAGTCCAAGCGGAACTCCGTTTTCATCAGTCGTTGTAACAACCGTAACACCTGTCGGATAATTCCCCATGACGTCTTTAAAAGTCTGTACTTTATCCAATGTTCACACACCTTTCTACACGATGGCACTCTAATTTTTGCTATATAAAATTTCTTCATTTTTAGCTCTCATAAAACGTTAGTATAACTATATCATGATTACATTGACAATTCTAATTGTATGCACAATTATTGTTTATTAACGTAAAAAAACACCCCGACAATCGAAATTGCCGGAATGCCCTGAAACCTATTTCCCACCAGTAAAAGAGATTCCTTTTATGAAGTAACGGTTGAAAAAGCCATACAATACCAATACAGGCAGTGTAAAAACCATAGATGCTGCCATGATGTAATTCCAATAGCTGACATATTGTCCCTTAAATGTATTCAACCCCAATGGTAATGTGAACATTTCTGCGTCTGTCATTACGATAAGTGGCCGCATAAAATCATTCCACAGTCCCATAAATACAAATATTGCTTGAGCAGCAAGCGCTGGTTTAGCTAGTGGCAGGACGATCTTAAAGAATATCCCGAGTCTGCTAAGTCCATCAAGTTGTGCTGCCTCCTCCAGTTCACGAGGAAAATTAATGAAGAACTGTCTCATCATGAAAATAAATGTTGCATTAATTGCAGCAGGAACAATCATTCCTTGATATGAATTTAACCATCCTAATTCCTTTAAAATTAAATAATTTGGAATCATAGTTACTTGTGCAGGAATCATCAATACTGCCAAAATGACAATAAACCAAACCTTTCTTCCCGGAAAGCTTAATCTGGCCAGTGCATAGCCTGCCATTGAGTTAAAAATAAGATTTAATATGGTTCCGACCCCAGCAATAACTACGCTATTTAATAACCAACGTGGGAATAATTCCTGATTCACAAACATTTGATGATAGTTATCCAATGTAAAATTTTTAGGAATAAAATTTATTGATCCACTTACAATCTCCTCTAACGTTTTGAACGACGACGAAAGCGCCCATAAAAATGGTATTAATGTAGTGATCGCATATGCCACCAAAATGACATACAATACCTTTTTACTGAAAGTCGTTTTTTTCGATTTCATATCGTCCCCTCCTTAATATAGCGATTCTTCTTTGGAAAACTTACGTTGTAATAACGTTGCTATCAGAATGATTATCGCTAACGCGAAGGCCAATGCTGCAGCATACCCCATAGTACCCATTGATTTAAATGCATATTGATAGATTAAAAGAACAATCGTTAATGTTGAGTTATTTGGTCCACCAGAACCAGCTGAGAAAATATAAGATTGGTCAAACAATTGGAATGTACCGATTAATCCCATAATCACAACAAAGGATGTAACAGGCCTTAAAAACGGAACGGTGACATATAAGAATTTCTGGACTGTATTTGCACCATCTAGTTCCGCTGCTTCATATAGGGACTCTGGAATATCCTGTAGTGCAGCTAAATAGATAACCATAAAGAACGGTGCAGTTGCCCAAATATTCATTATCATAATCGCATTTAGTGCAATATTGGGGTCTCCCAAAAAGTTATAGGTTGGTAATCCTAAGAAATCCAATACATAGTTGATAAGTCCATTTTTGTTATACATCCACATAAAAATCATTGTTAAAACGGCTGATGATGTTAAGGTAGGTAAAAAGTAAACAATCCGGAAAAACTTTTCCCCTTTTAAACCCGCATTAAGGGTCGATGCTAATATTAACGCTAAAAACGTCTGAGCTGGAACAACAATTAAAACATATTTTGCAGTATTCTTAAGAGCAATCATAGCCCGATCATCATTCATAATTCTTAAAAAGTTATCTAGCCCAACAAAGGTAAAATTCGTTCCGCCTAGCAGTTCTACTTTATGAAAGGAGAGAAAAATTGCGTATAATATTGGACCAATAATAAACAGTGAGAGAATAATAATTGTTGGGGACATGAAGAAATATCCTTGCCCTGCTTCTCGTAAAGTTTTTTTGGAATATCTTTTTCCCATTTAGGTACCCCCCATTTTCAAATGTTGTATATTTCTTTTTTACGGAACTTTTTCCAACAACATAGTTATAAAGTGCAGTCAAATTTTGCATCGAGCATAGTCAATGTGTTATTGCTTATAATGAATCTTGTCAGAAAAAGTTCAATAAAACAGGAGAGAAAAAGGGAAATAAGTTCCCTCTTTCTCTTCAACAAGTTATTTATTATTCTCTATTTCTTTGTTTGCTATCTCTTGTGCTTCTTTTAGTGCTTCTTCCAAAGGACGGTCTCCTAGAAATGCACTAATAAATTGGTTATTAAAATTGTTCATAACCGTAGGAAGGTTTGTTCCTTCTGCCCATACTGTTGCGTAAGGTGCTCCAGCAACTATAGCTGCACGAAGCTCATCTTTGTCGTAGCCCAATTTTTCTGCAACCGACTTACGTGTAGGTAAAGCAAAGCCTTTAGATGTCCATGTTTCCATTCCCTCTTTACCCGTTAAATAAGATAACAACTCCCAGGCTGCTTCTTTCTTTTTGGATTCAGCGTTCATTACATAAGCTACAGTGTAGGCCATAGTCCCTTGCTTACCATTGATAGTAGGAAGTTCAGCTGTACCATACTCAACTCCTGGGAATGTATCCTCTAGGAACGGAATTGCCCAGTTACCCTCAATTACCATCGCAGCTTTTTCTTGCCCAAACATTTCACCGCCCCAAGAGGCGCCTACTTCTTTTGGTTCAGCCGATGTTTTATCAATATTATGTTGATCGATGACTGGTTGAAGTGCTTCTACAACCTCTTTACTTGCAAAGTTTGCCTTGTCGTCTTTAACAACATCACCGCCGTTTGACTCTGCAATGTAATACATTCGAGCTAATTCTGGAGCTACTCCAAATCCAAAGGTTCCATCTTTCGTTAAAGCCTTAGACACATCTCGAAGTTCATCCCATGTCTTTGGAACTTCTACCCCAGCGTCTGCAAACATTTTTTTATTGTAGAATAATGCAAGTGTAGAGTAATCTTTCGGAAATCCATATGTTGTTCCTTCCTTTTGAAATGCTTCTAACATTGGCTTTTCAAAATCAGCAACATCAAAATCATCTTTTACATATTCATCAAGTGGCTCAAGTACACCTGTTTCAATTAAGGCTGGTGCTTCAAAAGCATCCAGATAAAATACATCAGGACCTTCTCCACCGATTAAACGAGTCTTTATAACATCCATGTATTGTTCAGAAATAACCTCTAGCTTCACATCAATATTTGGATGCTTTGCTTCAAAATCATCTAAAGTTTGCTCAAGTAATTTTTGTTCAGATGGGTTGCCTCCCCAGCCTGCAAGAGTTACCTGAACCTTTTCACCGTCCTTTGAACCACTTTCTTTCCCCCCGGAATCACCTGAGTTACTACAACCTGCGAGAATAGAACCAAACAACATTGATGTTATTCCAATACTAACCAACAATTTCTTTTTCATGATATAAGACCCCTCTCAATCATTTTTATATAGTGGAAGATGTTCTTCCAAAATACCAATTTCAGTAACATAAATTTGCTATAAACGATATCCTGTTGAGTTTTCCAAAATGTCCATAGTAACCTTTTCTCCTTGTTTTGAAAGCTTTAATGAAAGAATTCCTTCCCCAATTCGAATATTTGTTACTGTTAGTTCATTCATACCTTCTAGTAAGGCTGGGGAAAGTTTTATTTCCCTTTTTAGACTATTTGGAAATAACCCTAAGATAGATTGAATAAAGACAAGCGGCACACCCGCAGCCCACGCTTGAGGAGAGCATGCAACTGGATATTTAACCACTTTTCCAACTGAAGAATCATACCCACAATAGAGCTCTGGCAAGCGGTCATATTCAAAGTGCTTTGACGCTTCGACTAACCCTTCCATCACTCTTCTTGCTTCCTTTTTATGGCCAAGCTTGCTCATGCCAAGCAAAATCATACTGTTATCATGCGGCCAAATGCTTCCATCATGGTAACTCATCGGGTTATAACCTGCTTCTCTCACCCCCATAGTTCGAATTCCAAAACCTGAGAACATTTTTTCAGATGTCAGCACCTGACTCACCCTTGCTGCCCTTTCTTCGGAAAGCATTCCTGAAAATAGCACATGGCCAGGATTTGAAGTGATTGTACCGACTTGTTTCTTGACACCATCAAGAGCAATTGCATAAAATCCTACATCCTCCATCCAAAACTCTGTCTCAAATTTTTCTTTTAAGTTTTCAGCCTGGGAGAGTAATTGGCGTGAAATTTCTTCTTTTCCTATATACTGATAGATTTCAGCAAGCCCCACCTTCGCCTGATAGACATAACCCTGAACCTCTGATAGTGCAATCGGAGTTGTTGCATAGTCACCACTTCGATGAACCACAGAGTCACTTGAATCTTTCCAACCCTGATTTGCAATTCCTTTGGAGGATTCCTGATGGTATTCAACAAATAGATCACCATCACGGTCGCCATATTGATCAATCCAATCCAAAGCTCTTCTTACGTTTTCCTCTAGTTTATAGAACGTATCGAGGTCACCAGTCCATTTCACGAACTCTGTTAAAAGAACAAGAAATAACGGGGTTGCATCAATTGTTCCGTAATATGGGGTAAAGGGTACTTGATTCGTATTTGCTAGCTCACCATATCGAATTTCATGCATAATTTTTCCAGGTTGCTCATCTCGCCAATGATTCTGGTCCACGCCTTGATTAGCAGCCATTGTGAAAAGTGTTCCTTTTGCTACCTCTGGATGAAATGCTAGCATTTGCAATGCAGCAATTAAGCTATCCCTTCCAAACGGCACTCCAAACCATGGCAGTCCTGCTACAGGGAATTTTCCATAACCTAGGTCTGTTAATAAGACACGTAAATCAGCTGTTCCTCTGTTCACTAATCTCTGAAGTGGCTCAAAGTCGGTTTCAACCTTAGTTAGTGAATTTTCCCATTCCCGATAGGATGACCTTAAACGATTTAATGCTTCGTCCACAGACAACTCGTTCAGTTGAGTTTGCTCCCCCTCTAGGGGAGCAACTTTTAGTAAGATTTCTTTATCTTCTTCATGTTCTAGTTCAATTTGAAAGAATATGTCTCCAGTTTCTTCTGCTTTTTCATGAGGTACATTCCATTGCACGACTGTTTTTCGATTAATTTGGTCAGCTCCTTCGTAATAAAAGCTTAATGATTGACCATTTATTTCCTGTCCTGTCCGCTTACCAATTTCTCCATATTGGAAGCCACGGATAATAAACATATCTTTAAAATCCACATCTAAATGGACACTAAATTCGAACTTTACCTTCTTCGGATAATAGTTTCTGAGTTTTATGTTTTCATAAAGAATATCATCATAGATGAAACGGGTTCGTTCAATCTCAACTGATTCTCTCCATAAAATAAGCTCCCCTTCACTTTCTTGGTGTGGGTTAGTTAGCAACATCTTCGCAACATAGTTCTCTGCCCCATCAGAATGAAGTAGTATTGGCTCTTCCCCGTTAATACGTAAAGCTAGTTTACTTAAATAACGGGTATCATTTTTATAAAGACCTAATCCATAGGAGTCATTCTCTGAAATATTTCCTTTTCGATCTGTTATTAGAAATAAATTGTTTTCTTTTATCACTCTATAATCCATTTATCTTTCCTCCAATTCATCCGAAACGTTTTGGATTTCGACAATAAGTTTTTACTAAAGAAGCTTTACTATCCTATGAAAACGCTTCAATTTTTAAAGAAAAAATATATAACGAAACGCTTCAGTTTTAACCGAAACGTTTCGGATTTAATTAAAAAAATTATCTTATTGCCGTACTATCCCTTACTATTAAGGAACTTTCAAGCACAACTTCCTTAGCGCAATCCTTTTCTTCGAGCATTTCTAATAGTAACTTTGCTGCCTGGAATCCTAATTCAAATTTATTTTGCGCAACTGTTGTAAGCCTTGGACTAACATATGATGATTGTAATATATCATCATAGCCAATGATTGATAAATCCTCAGGAACACTTCTATTCATTTCTTTTGCAGCATTCATAGCACCAATTGCCATTAAATCGCTCGCACAAAATAGTGCGGTAATTTCTGTTTTATTTTCAAGTAACTTTTTTACTACTTGTTTTGCACTTTCCTCTCGAAAGTTTCCATTTACAATATAGTCCTGATTAACATGAATATTCGCTTCTAATAAAGCTTCCTTATATCCTTCTAATCTTTCTTGACTTACATATGCAAATTCATGGCCATTTACTAGACCAATATTTGTATGGCCCAACTCAATCAAATGTTTAACAGCATTTTTTGCTCCGATTTTATTATTCGTCGTAACGTATCCTACGTTTTTGGCTGTTATGGGTATATCGATAAGTACACAAGGAATATCACCTTCTACTACTTCCTTCAAATAGGGGTCATCGATACGAATTCCTTGTAGTATAATGCCATCCACTTTTCTTTCGTTACATAACTGTGTATACGTTTTTTCCCTTTGTTTCGATGAATTTGTATTAAATAAAATCAGATCATATTCTGTACCCGAAACAAAATCGTTTACTCCAGTTAAGATTTCTATAATAAAATTATCCTTTACGCTTTCCTTTTCAAGACCTGAAACAAGTATTCCAATTGTATTGGACTTATTCATTACTAAACTTCTTGCTAGGGTGTTTGGGCTGTAATTTAGCTCCCTTGCATACTTTTCAATTTTTTTTCGTGTATTTTCATTAACATCTGAGTAGCCATTCAAAGCACGTGAAACCGTTGTAACAGATACCCCAGCTATCTTTGCAATGTCTTTAATTGTTGCCACTTATAATTCCTCCAAAACGTTTCGGTTATCCGTTAGGAAAATCATATAACGAATTGAAAACGATTTCAATGTTTTTTTCTAAAAAAATAATGGGGAATCTCCCCATTTTATACACTAAATTAATTCCTAGATTAATATCACTTTTTTATTAAACTACCTTATCACTATAAATATTCCCTTGGCGAATCCATTTTGTTGCGACCCATTTTTCACCTACAGATACCGGTATACTTGAATGCAGGGACATCCGGTCTACCTCACCCTTGCTATTCCCATACTGAAAATACACTGCAGAGCCTTTCTTCGGAACAATTGAAACGCCCGCTTTTGGAAAAACAGTTTCTCCCCCAGCAAGTACATCATTTAAATAGATGAGGAACGTACCCACCCGCTGACCACCTTTTTCAGGGTCTACCTTGCTTGGTGGAAAATAATCAAAATGGCTTTTATATTCCTCGCCAATTCCGTAATTCAATATCTGGAGCCCTTCGCCATTTTCAACAGGGAACTCCGTTAATTCTGAGATTCTCGTTTCTATATTTTTGATAAATTCATTTTCTAGCAAATAAAAAGACATTCCTTTACTCGTTCGACCGGTTGCCGCCTTTTCTTCACCAGTCTTCTGGTCAATTACGGTTGAAGGCTTGAGTCGACTTCTTGAAAATTCAATCAACTGATCACATTCCTCATAGCTTAAAAAATTATCTAAATGTAAAATAAACGGTTTCTCTACTTTTGATAAGACCTTTATTTCTCGGTCACTTGTGCGTAGTATACTTCCCTTCTTCTCGATTTCGGGCTGTTCATATTCATATGGAGCTTGTACACCTGGTGTGTCTATCGGTTTATTTCCGACAATTCGAAACAGAGTTGTATAAGAGAGTCTAGGGTCATAGCCTTTTCGAATCATTGCATCTACAATTGCTTCAGGGTTCACGCCACTATTTAGTGTTTTAATAATCCAATCCATAAGTGTAGCTGGAATTTGCTTCACTTTCTCCATATCTTCCTCTCCTTTTGGGACGGGTACCTGTCCCTCTGTCCCGAGCCCTTATTTTTCTAGAAAGTAATCCCTTACATATATTGTAATATATTCAAGTAAAATTGTGGTAGCAATTACTATTTTCCAAGGATTGCACTTTTGAGATTTGCCATGTTTTCGACAAAAATAAAAGTAACCACTGGTGTAGTTACTAATTAAGGATGTATTTTTATGTATGTGTATCGGATTAAACTCCGAAAAACTCTCGTGCTAACTCTACGAATCCAATTTCGTCATCAGGTACTTCATCTTCGTGAAAAATTGCGTCAACTGGGCAAACAGACACACAAGCCCCACAGTCAATACAAATGTCGGGATTGATATAATATTGATCATCACCAGGCTCTATACAGTCGACAGGACACACCTCTACACATTCTGCAGCTTTCTCCGGTCCACATGGAGACGTGATTACATATGCCATCCAATTCCCTCCTATCTGAAGACCTCTTAGTAGACTAGATGTCTTCCATATTTACTAATCCCTATGTTGCTTGGTAAGAAAGTATTCCGGATATTGGGAATTAGTTTGAGGGGGATGGAGGCTAGATGTGAATCGAGTTGATGAAGGACCGAACGTAGCCGGAGCACACCCGGAATGTCCTTCATCGAACCTATGAAGGACCGAACGCTTCCGTAGCACGTCCGGAGTGTCCTTCATCCAGCCGATGAAGACCTAAACGCAGACCGGAGCACACACGGAAAGTTCTTCATCCAACTAAATCCCCTTAACCTCCGCTAAATACCTTCTCAAAAAAAGGGCAAGACCCATAGGATCTTACCCCATAAACTTTATTCACCCTTTTGTCCCGTATACACAAGAATCGCATCTCTTAAGAATTCTGCTGTTCCTGGTTGTTCTTTGTCGTAATACGCTGTGAATCTCTCGTCATCGACATACATTTGTGCTAGACCTGCATGCGCCTCTTTTGAGTAGCTTGGCCAATAAAACATGAGCCACTGCTTGTGCATTTCTGCTGCTTTCTGTGCTAACTCACCTGCGGGGTCGCCAGTCTTCATCGCCTCTTGTAAGGTTTCCATTAGCTCTTCACCAAGACGTGTCACCGCGTCATGATCCTCTTTTGACATGTTCATATACTTCTTGTTTGATTGTTTAACTGTTTCCTCTCCATATTTTTCACGGATTTCTTTACCGTATTTTTTCTCATTTTCTTCAATGGCTTTCTTTTTAAAGCCTTCAAACTTTTCTTGATCAGACATCGTTATTCTCCCTTCCTTTTGCGCAATGGTTTTTTCGACATTGGCAAGTAATTGATCAATTTGTTTTCGTTTATCAAGGAGCTGCTTTCGATGATCTTTTAGTGCTTTGGATTCATCGAAGGCAGGGTTTGTCATGATTTGTTTAATATCAGTTAGATTGACTCCGAGCTCACGGTAAAAAAGAATTTGCTGGAGACGGTTGACTTCATCTTGGCCATAGATTCGATAACCTGATGAATTGATCCTTGCCGGCTTAAGAATCTCAATTTCATCGTAATACCGAAGTGTTCTTGTGCTAACTCCCGCTAGTTTCGCTAACTTTTGAACCGTGTATTCCATCTCATCCCCCCCTGATATTTTCACTTTACACCTTAACGTAACGTCAAGGTCAACACAACTTTAGAAAAAATTTTAATCAAATGCGCCTT